>NZ_NISU01000001.1:2661601-2962291 GCF_002335805.1 Bacillus sp. FJAT-45350
ATTTTCAGTACGTGTTCGGATTACTTCAATAGCCCGTTCTACTTCAGAATGCTCTCCAATAAGCTCCATAATAAAAATCCCTAGAGGTACTTCTTTTATGTACTCAATCTTTCCATGTAGAATATTCCCATTCACTTGAAACTGCTTAAAAACATCTGAAATAACAGATTCTTCTGCTATTGCTCCTTTAAATTGAACTTTCACAATCGTACCTTTACGTTTTTCTATTAACTGTGATGGTAGTTCAAATTGTAAAACACTATTAATGAAATCCCTTGTCAACTGTTGTGTAGGAGAAGCAAACAATTCATATACAGTGCCTTCTTCAATAATCCGTCCATCTTCCATTACTGCCATACGATCACAGATTTCCTTTACTACTTCCATTTCATGTGTAATTAACACGATGGTTAACCCAAGTTCTCTATTAATCTTTTTTAATAGGGACAAAATTGATTTTGTTGTATTTGGGTCTAGTGCAGAAGTAGCTTCATCACATAGTAGTACTTGAGGGTCGTTAGCAAGCGCCCTCGCTATGCCAACCCTCTGCTTTTGTCCCCCACTAAGTTGTGCAGGATAATGACCACTTTTGTTTGATAACCCTACCATTTCTAATAATTCTGTCACTTTTTTATTTATCTCAGCTTTAGGTTTCCCAGCAGCTTTTAACGCGATCGCTATATTTTCAAAAATTGTTTTTGAACTGATTAAATAAAAGTGTTGAAATATCATTCCAATTTTTTGCCTAGCTTCTCTTAAGGATTTTTTATTTAACTTTGTTAACTCCATTCCATCAATCTTAATTTCACCTGATGTCGGTTTCTCTAATAAATTTAAACAGCGTAATAGTGAGCTTTTTCCAGCCCCACTATAACCGACAATTCCAAATACCTCTCCTTTATTTACAGTTAGAGAGACATGGTCTACTCCCATTACGGTTGTTTTTTTTGTTTTATATTCTTTAACTAAATCTGTTACCTCAATCAAAACGTAGTCCCTCCTAAAATTAATTAAATTAATCCCAAATTCTTAGATTTTGTAAAAAAATAGACCCCTTCATCTGAAAGAGGCCTAATATCACGCACATTATAGCCTTATCTTTCAGAATAAGTTAATTATTCTGCAGGAGTTAGCACCATCCCATAATTTGGAGGTTGCTGGACTTCACCGGGCCTGTCCCTCAGTCGCTCTTGATAAGTTATTTTTATAAAATTGTTAAGTTGATAATATAACCAAGTAATCAGGTTGTCAATATCGTTTTTTCGCTTTAATACACAAAAGAGCGCTTTCATTATTGATACTACAACAAATAAACTATTTATTATTTATTTTCTAAAAAACTAAATCAGTTCTATTAATTAAGAGGCTAGGGTTGGGCACCTCTTTGTTTTGTAATAACAAAACGTCCTTTCTATCTTTTATTAGCTCTACTCTTTTACAAAGCCAATATTACCAATTTTTGTTTTAATGTATCATATAGTCCCTTTTTCTATTATACTAGAGTAATATAATCACTAAGAATTTATGGAGGGTTGCATCAATGAAACAACTATTTAATAGTGGCCATCATTCTTACATCGTCCTTGCTATACTATTATTATTTCTTTTTCCTACTAATAGTTTAGCAAACTCATCGATTGAAGAAAAATGTGGATATAGCGCCCAACCTGGTGTGAATCCAGATTATCAGACAGTAAACTGTTTACTAACAGAAACAGCACTGGACTACAATGTTCCACCGGAAATTGTAAAAGGGATTGCAGAAGTAGAAAGTGGTAACTGGAGACAATTTCATCCAGATGGTACCCCAATCATTACAGACGATGGTGGCATTGGAATTATGCAGATTACACTGTATCAAGATTATGATCAAGAAAGATTAAAAAATGATATTGTGTATAACATTAAATCAGGCGTGGAAATGCTAGATTCTATGTTTGCTAGAGGTGACTTACCGAAGATTAACGGACATGAAAGACATATCATTGAACATTGGTATTTCTCTGTAATGGCATATAATGGAATAAAACCTCTAAATAGTCCTATCGTACAAGCTACTGGCGAACGAAATCGCAAGGCATACCAAGAAAAAGTATTCGATGTCATTGCAAATCGTAGCTTGGTAACGTTAACTGAACTACCTTTAGATAGTAGTCATTTTCAATATGACTCGAATAGTAGCAATAATATTACATTCACTAAAGATGTTACTACGTCTGCTAAATTAACAGAGAGTAAACATTTTCTCAAAAAAGGTGAAAGAGCAACAATTACAACGAATAATGTTCGACTACGAGAACAACCGACAACAGCTAGTAATGAAGTTACTCGACTACAATTGAATCAAACTGTCAAAATTTCAGACTCGTTTATGTATGAACTAAATAAGAATAGCAGAAATCAATTCGTTTGGTATCCAGTTGAATTAACTGATGGTAAAACTGGTTATATAGCAAGTAGTTACCTAGAGCAAACTACAGCACCTATCGAAATTCCGACAAGAAAAAGCACGATTATTTTGCATCTAAATAACACGACTGCACAAGTAAACGGTTCATCTGTTAAACTCGACGCTGCTCCCTATACAACAAATGGTCGTACACTTGTCCCTCTTAGATTTATAAGTGAGAATCTTGGAGCAAATGTACATTGGGACGGGCCGACTAGAACAATAACGATTCAAGTAGACGGAAAAACACTGACATTACGAGAGGGAAGTCGAACGATTTCAGTTACGCAAAATGGTTCACATACAAATCATACAATTGAAGTAGCTCCTATTATTCGAAATGGTGTTACCTCCGTACCAATCCGTTTCATTTCAGAGCAGATTGGTGCTAGTGTTGATTGGAATAGTCAGGCACGAAGAATAACGATACAACAATAACTAAAAGCAACACCACCTATCAAAGTTAATAGGGGTGTTGCTTTTTAAGTCTTATTTTTAAATCGTTACCCTTTTTGTCCAAGAATCATAATCTACTTCTGCACCTAGTTGCTCTGAAACAAAGCGAAGAGGAACGAATGTACCATTGATTTTTTCATCTTTTTCTCACCCTTATCGCTTATTTAGACCACTTTCGCTAATATTTTATGGTGATATGACAATATTCGTCTTCACTCTTCTCTCACGACCATCAGATGGTTTATTTAAGACCTTTCCATCATAGTAAAAAGCACTTGACCCTCCACCATCTAAATTATAGGCATCTCGAATATTGAATTCTAACAATTTATCCTGCGCTTCCTCTAATGTTACGCCGTTACTCCACCCTTCTCTCCGACCATCAATGACCATAAAAAAGAGGTCACCATTATCAAAATGTCCAATTAATGTTCGGGGATGTCTCGTATTAGCCCAATTAGAAGGAATTGACAGCTTTTTCCCGTCTTTTAATAAGGTAGGAGTAAAACTTGCACCTTGTAGTACATTCATAGCTTGAATGTCTTCTCTAGAGGATACTTGTCCACCTACTAGATTGCCATTATTATTAAACCCTATAAAACTAAGGCTTAAATCAAAATATGTAACAATTTCTCCATCAACTACAGTTATACCAATAGGATACAGCTTCCCATTTTGACTCGTAAACCCTCCAGCATTTATTGCTAAAACTCCACCAGTCCGCTTTGCCGCATGGCTAGTCGTTTCCCCATTACTAGCTATTTGGTCCTCAGCTAAGACCATACGAATTGCATTGGGATTATGTAACCGAATTTTTGCCATGTACCCTCTGTATCCAGACTCTTCGAGTGAATATACTTTTACAACTGAGTTCTCACCATAAGTCTGTCCAATGGGATTTCCTAACATAGTTGCTAATAGTCGTTCAATTAAATCAGCTGATTGTTGACTATGATTTACGCTAGCCTCAACTAAAGAATTCAGTTTTTCCTGTTGTTTTAAGTAATCTAGTAACTCAGCTTTTGCATTTTCTTGAATTAATTCTATTATTCTTTTAGATGATTCACTTATGTAGGTAGTTTCCGTCATTAACTCTCTTGATTCAAAAAGATTTTGTTTCATTGTTTCATTCTGTTTCTTAATTTCCCCTTGAGCTATAACAGTAGTTTCGATAACTTCATCAGAGTGTCTCTCAATTGATGCTAGAAATATACCGATAAACGGTGCAAAAAGTAATAGAAAAAAAAGCTGTAGTTTAATGAGCACGAGTCGCTTCCTCCAATTTAACTAATTGAGTTCGCAAGTCATTTAAACGTTTATCCAATTCTATCATTCTCTCTTCTAAAGCGAGTCTTGTTTGGTCACTGCCTGTTAATGACTCCCCAGTTAACTCTAGCCCTTCATAAATATAGCTTAGTTCATCCTTGATCAATGAAATTTCTTCCGTAGATGACTGTAATTCTAGATTGAATTGCTCTAGCTGCGAAAGTATTTCTTCATTCTGAAAGCTAATACTTTCAATTTTTTCATCCATCTTTGTTTGATTTTCTTCAAAATAGTTGAAAGCTAGACTGTATCCTACATAGAATAAGCCAAGCCATAATAGAACACTTAGAGAAATATAGATTGACTTTTTATTTCCAAACCTCTTTCTTCTATCTCCAATTCGTCTCTGCTCTGGTGTTGTTTCTGAATTGCTTTGTGAACTCATTGTTAAATCCCTCTCCTGCTATATATTCAATCTGATCCTACAATCTACAGTACTAATAATCAAGAATTTGTTGACACTTCTCTATCATAAAGCAAATCGTTTATTCAATAAATTAAGCCTCATTCACTTATGTAATGAGACTTAACTCTAACTATTCTTATTTACACATCAACCTGTATTCAAAACCCCTGCTGCAATTCCACTGATCGTTAATAATACTTCTGTTAATAATTCCTCATCTTTATGTTCAGCGTCTCGCAGCATTTGTATCATTTCTACTTGAAGAAAGTTAAGCGGATCCACATATGGATTTCTTAATTTTACAGATTCTTGAATGTTAGGTGTGTTATCTAACAATTCTTCATTTCCAGTAATTTGTAATAGCAAATCCTTTGTTCTATTATATTCCTCGGTTATGTCATTAAAGATACGTTCACTGACGCTACTGTCTTGCACTAAGCTCGTGTACTCTTTAGCAATTAATAGATCAGCTTTCATTAACGCCATCTGAAGGTTATCAATTGTAGAATGAAAGAATGGCCACTTTTCGTACATCGTTTGCAGTAGCTTGAGATTTCCATCATTTTTAGAAATAAAGGACTCTAATCCTGTACCTGCAGCATACCAAGCAGGAATAAGCTGTCTACTTTGTGTCCAAGCAAACACCCATGGAATCGCACGTAAATTTTCAAAGGAATGACTATTTTTACGACTCATAGGTCGAGAGCCAATATTTAATGCTCCTAATTCCCCTAATGGTGTTGCTTGATTAAAGTAAGTTAAAAAGTCTGGGTCCGCGAAAACAAGCGATTGATACTTTTTCAAAGCAGATTTCGAAATATCCTCCATTGCTTCTTCCCATTTCTTTTCGCGATTATGACCAAGCTCTGACCGTTTTGAAATTTTCGCTGAACCTTCAAGTATCGCGGACGATGCCTGTTCTAGACTACGATACGCTATATCTTCAAGCAGATAACGATTTGCTAGAACTTCTCCTTGTTCAGTTATTTTTACTCCATCACCAAGTGTTTCTGCTGGTTGAGATAAAATACTTCTGTTTATCGGACCACCACCACGCCCTAATGAACCTCCTCGACCATGGAAAAACTTCAAACCAATTTGAAAGTCTTTTGCCATATTATGAATTTCTTGTTGAGCTTTAAAGAGCTTCCAATTTGCGGTTAAAGTCCCCCCATCTTTACTACCATCAGAGTAACCAAGCATTATCTCTTGTTTGTTTCCACGCTCATGTAAATGTTTGCGGTAAACCTCTAGTTTAAAGAGCTTTTGCATTATATCAGGTGCTGCTGTTAAATCACCTATCGTCTCAAATAACGGAGCTACATGGAGATGACTTTCCACTTCTCCGTTTGAATGTAGTCGGTAAATTCCCGCTTCCTTCGCTAAAACTAGCACTTCTAATAAATCACTTGCAGATTGAGACATGCTGACAAGATAGACTTCAATTGACCGCTTTCCAAACTCTGTATGTGCTCTTTTAATCATTTGAAAACAATTAATTAGCTCTTGTGTATCTTCAGAGTAATCCTCGTTCGGTAAAAGAATCGGTCTAGGATCTTTGAGAACCTCTTCTAGAGCAGCGACCTTTTCCTCTTCAGGAAGAGATGCATAATCATCTGTAATTTTTACAGCTTTTAAGATTTCAGAAATCGCTGATTCATGCTCTCCGCTATGATTTCGGATATCTAATGTTGCTAAATGGAAGCCGAACAATTGAACTTGACGAATTAATTTACGAATAGTTTTAAGTCTATGGTGTGAAGGTTGATGCTTGTCTACACTTTCCTTTATCAATAATAAATCATTGAGTAATTCCTCGGAATTTTTATAGCCAACTTCAGTTCTTCCAACATTCTTTATTCGCTTCAACACAATCGCAAACATTCTTCTATACAGCTCTGTTTTAATTGGCCATACTTCATTTGGTTTTAAATACGCCTTTTCACCTTCTAGAACTGACTTCTCAAGTTTCTCACTAATTGATACGCGAGTAACAGAATGGCTAAATCTTTTCATTAACTCAGTGATAAGATTTTCATATTTTTTTAATACTAGCTTCCTCTGCTTATGTAATGTCTCCCACGTAACATCATGTGTCACATTTGGGTTACCATCTCTATCTCCACCAATCCAAGAACCAAAACGAAGAAAATTCGGTACGTTCCATTCTGTAGCAGGATAATATTCATCAAGCTGTTCTTCTAACTCTTGATGAATCGTCGGTAACACATCAAATAACGTTTCGTCAAAATAGTAAAGACCATATTTCACTTCATCGGCTACGGTTGGCTTTCTCTGTCGTAGTTCGTCCGTTTGCCATAAAACAGTTACTTCATTATATAAGCTTTCATCTAGATTTTTCTTTTCCTTTTTTGTTAAAAGAGGGTTATCAAACTGACGTAAAATAATAGAAATTCTCTTTTGTGTTTCTAGAACCGTACGCTTTGTCGCCTCAGTTGGATGTGCAGTAATCACTAGTTCAAGTGATAAATCATTCAACACTTGTTGAAGTACTTCTCCTGAAACTTGATTCTCTTTTATTGAATTTAACGCACTTTCAATCGAAAAAGGCTGCACTACTCCATCACCCTGTAGCTGATATTCACGACGTCGTCGCATACGATGGTTTTGTTCTGCAATATTAATAAGGTGGAAATAGATTGAAAATGCTCGAATAACCTGTTGTCGAACTGGTGGCTTTAGCTCTTTTATCTCTTCTTTTAATTGCTTATACGTTTCTTCTTGATATTCTTCTCTTAACGATATCGTTATTTTTCTTATAGATTCAACTTTTTCAAGAAGTGAAGACCCACCATGATGAACAAGAATTTCACCTAGAATGTTACCTAGCTTTTTCACATCATTTCGTAATTGGGAACGCTGGTCTGTTACGATCATACCATCACCTTACTTCCTATAATTGTTAAATCCATTTTAACACAACGGATCGGTATTAATGTAACAAAAGGCTGTTCAAAAAAGATGAAACACTTTTTTAAACAGCCTTTTCCATTCCATTAAATCGATAATATTTCACGAATGTCCTTTTCTGATAAGGAAGACAGAGAAGCTTCACCGCTTTGGATGACATTATCGAATAGAGCTTTTTTCTTTTCTTGAAGTTGCATAATTTTTTCTTCAATCGTCCCTTTTGTCACGAATTTTACAACCTGAACAACGTTTTTTTGTCCAAGCCGATGTGCTCGATCAGCAGCTTGCTGTTCTACTGCCGGATTCCACCACAAGTCATACAGAACTACTGTATCAGCACCAGTTAGGTTTAATCCAGTCCCACCAGCTTTAAGTGATATAAGGAAGACCGTCTCTGTTCCTTCATTAAAATCATCAACCATGTTGAGTCTGTCTTTCACAGGTGTATTTCCATCTAAATAAAAACATTCCATTCCCTTTTCTGCTAAAATATCTCTAATTATCTCTAGCATACTTGTAAACTGTGAGAAAACGAGAACACGACGCTTGTTTTCATGACAATCCTGTAAAAATTCTAACAACTCATTTAATTTTCCGGACTCTCCTTGATAGTTTTCAAGGAAAAGAGAGGGGTGACAACAGAGTTGTCGTAATCGAGTGAGTCCTGCGAGAATTTTAATTCGACTCTTATCAAAGCCTTCAGAACTTAGCTGAGAGAGTGCCTCTTGCTGAATTCTCTGTAAGTAGCCTACATAAAGCTCTCGTTGGTCTTTTGTTAATTCAGTAATTCTTGTTGTTTCAATCTTTTCTGGAAGTTCTTTTAACACTTCTTTCTTCGTTCGCCTTAAAATAAATGGCATAATTCTCTTTCTAATCATTTTTTCAGATAAGTTATTAAATGCCTTCTTACTATTGAAGAAGCCTGGCATAATAACAGAAAACAACGAGTATAACTCATCTATTCGGTTTTCAATTGGTGTACCACTTAGAGCAAATTTCGTATCGGCTCTTATTGTCCTTACGGCTTTGTATGTTAACGAAGCAGAGTTCTTTAATGCTTGTGCTTCATCTAATATTAATCCCGAAAAATGTATATCCTCAAACTGCTCATAATCCCTTCTTAGTAAAGGATAAGAAGTAATAAAGATATCATAACTATCTATTTCAGTTAATTTTTTCTCTCGTTCGGCTTTCTTGCCATCAATAATTGAGACAGTTAATTCTGGAGCAAATTTATCTAATTCTTTCTCCCAATTATAAATCAGCGAAGCAGGTGCTACTACAAGAAATGGTGGTCGCTTTTGGTCTTTCATACGTTCAGATAGCATGAATGTAATAGTCTGTAACGTTTTACCAAGTCCCATATCATCAGCTAATACGCCACCAAAGCCGTATCGAGCAAGTGAGGTAAACCAATTAAATCCTCGCTCTTGGTAGTCCCGAACTACATCTGCCAAAGTCGATGGTACTTCTTCGTCAATGGTATCTGGGTTCGAAATCATTTGAATCAGCTTTTTAAAGTCTTTACTCTTTTTCACCTTTTCTTTATCATTGAATAGTCCATCAAGCTGAAATGCTGTATGTGAAGGCAGTTTCACCTTACCATCAACCATATCTTTCGCTTTTAGATTACTCATTTCTATGAGTCCTTCTATATTCTCCCACTCACTAGATTCTAATGGTAGGATAGCTCCATTATTTAACTTATGATATTTCTTCTTTTCAATTAACGAACGAAACACATTCACTAGCTCATCTTTTTCTATATCACCTGTTTCAAAGCCAATCTCAAGTAAGTTTCCTTCACTAAAGTCAATCGTTACTTTTGGAGCTTGGTTAACGTCAACATACAAATTTTTTACTGAGTTTGTCATATAAATATTCGTCAAGTCTGAAAGCTTGGGCAAATAGTGATAAAGAAAAGAATGATACTCCTCGTCACCTTCAATGAAGAAATCCGTTCCATTATAATAGAAAGGAACCTCTTCTATTATAGCCAACACATTTCCTTCCTTTTCCATATTACGTACAATGATTTTCTCTTGTTTCTCTTCTGTAGATTCATCCAATGGGTTAATCTCACGCTCACCATAAGCAAATATTACCTTCGCAAGCATTCTATCTTCCTCGATATCTAAGTAAACAGAAGCATTCAAAGGCTCCTCTACAAAATCCTCACGAATCGAGTCATCAACCTCCAACAACTCATACCCTTTAAGTATAGGAAAAACTGTACCGGATAGCTTTTCAATATCATTTCTTGATAAAACTAACTGACCGTCTACTTGCTTCATCATGTCATGAATAACGAAAAGGTGATTTTTTTGTTCATCATTTAAATGATAAAACCGCTCACCGAAGTACACATAATTTGATTGCGGAATTTGTATCAACGAATCATAATGCTCTGAATAACGAAATTGATAGCTCTGACCTTCCTTCTCAACTGAGAAAGCCCCTGGGAATCGATTCTCAACTACTGAAAGTGGAACTTCCCCAACTATGCTATTTTCTATTACAACATCATCACATGCAGTGACACGTTGTAAGAAGCGTTGATTAACAATTGAAGGTATCGACATCACTCTACCATTCGCTGAAGGTCGATAATAAAAATTATCCCTATGGGCAGTGTCGTCATTTTGGATAATGTCTAGCAACAATTGAATTAACCGATAATCTGCTTCTTTAAATTTATGCTGAGTTAAATCAAGTGTAAACTTTGAGGTAAAACGATGTAGGTTTCCTTTCCCAATACTCTCAAGCACTTGCTTAATATCCTTCACTACATATAGTCTTTCAACCCCTACTTTCATTTCAATAGATAACTTAGCAGTGTTGCTCATAAAGTGAGGCCCTTCAACTCTTAGTATGAATTTGACGCCTAGTTCTTTTTTAACCTCTGGGAAAGATGCTTGTTGGGTAAAATAAGCAATTAAGTCATTTGCCACCTTCTCATTTTCATTCGACACCTGTGGTCCCATTAACATGGGAGAGTCATAGTTATTAAGGGAATAAAACATTGCGGCAATATGTTTACAGGGGTCATTGTACTGATGGAAATACGGACATTCACAACCAGCAGAAAGAAACTCACCATCCATATCAAAGAGTACTTCTGTCGTATACACTCTACTACCTTTAACTTTTCCAGTTACTTCTACTACCTCATCTAAAAGTTCAGTACCAACAATTCGGACACGATTTTGTTCATAATATAGTTTGCCCCTTCTTGCTATATGGGGTTCGCACAATTCTTGAATTAGCTCTTTAGAAACTTGATTCATACCCAACTCCAATCGCTCAATATGACTTATAATCATAGTTTAAACGGAAAGTTCATTATATTCTAGATTAATAATTATAAAATTAGACAGCGTTCTACTAAAAAACCTACCAACAGTTTGAATGAAAAATTGTTGGTAGGTTCCACTATACAATATATGAACTAACTGTTATCTCCTTACTCGTTTGTTTCCTGTTCCCACTTAGAAATTTCCTCTCTTACTCGAGGCGCCACTTCTGTCCCTAATAATTCTATTGACTTCATAACGTCCTCATGAGGCATTGTACCAACAGGGCAATGAAGCATAAAACGAGTGATTCCTACATTTTTACGTAGATGAATAATTTTCTCTGCTACTGTTTTTGAATCTCCTACATATAGAGCCCCTTCAAAACTTCTTGCAGCGTCAAAGCTCGACCGGTCATAATGCCCCCAACCTCTCTCACGCCCAATCACATTCATTACATGCTGAGTAGATGGGAAGAACTTATCGGCAGCTGTCTCTGTGTCCTCTGCAACAAAGCCATGGGAATGCGACGCAATTGGTAATTTGGAAATGTCATGTCCAGCTCTCTCAGCCGACCTTTTATAAAGCTCTACAAGTGGGGCAAACTGAAGCGGGCTTCCGCCAATAATTGCCAAAACCAGTGGCAACCCTAGTTTCCCTGCACGAATAACAGATTCCATATTCCCACCGCTGCCAATCCATACTGGGAGTGGGTCTTGAACAGGACGAGGATATACACCTCGGTTTTGAATCGCAGGACGGTGTCCACCTTTCCATGTAACTTTTTCAGTTTCACGTAGCTTTAACAGTAGTTCCAATTTCTCATCGAACAGTTCATTGTAATCTTGTAAATCGTATCCAAACAATGGAAAAGACTCGATAAAAGAACCTCTCCCTGCCATAATCTCTGCCCGACCATTAGAAATAGCATCAACAGTCGAAAAATCTTGGAATACACGTACTGGATCAGCAGAGGAAAGAACTGTTACTGCACTTGTTAATCTTATCTTTTTTGTTTGTGCTGCAGCTGCTGCTAGAATAACTGCCGGTGCAGATGCTGCAAAGTCTTCTCGATGATGCTCCCCGACACCAAAGACATCCAAACCTACTTTATCAGCAAGAACAATTTCTTCAACAACGTCACGTATTCGCTTTGCATGACTAATTACTTCACCTGTTTTCGGATCTGGGGTTGTTTCAACGAAGGTGCTTAATCCTATTTCCATAATAAAGTTCCTCCCATTCAAGTCTCATTTTTGTATTACTTATGTATATATTATTTTGGAGGTTTGTGTTTTGGAATGCAAGCTTTTATGATTGTTGAAATTTCCATGAGGACCACTAATGATTTGAATATAAAATACTCAACTCCAAAAAGGCGACCGCTTTAATTGAGCGATCGCAACTGAGTACTATAATAAAAAAGATAAAGTAAATATTACAACAGATAGATAAAAAAGAATCTCAAACCAAGGTTTTCGGTGACTGTTAATTAAGGTAATCGCCTTATAACCACACCTAGCAATAATTATAATCAGTGCAAGCTGAATAAGTACTGTAGGAATCATCAGTTCCCTCCTATTTAGTAAACTTAGTTTCTTTACATGTTTATGTAGGAAGGGGACATTCCATTAATTATAATTTAAATGTATTATTAAATATTTTAATATTCACTATGAATAAATAAACACCCACTTTTCATTAACTAAATGCAGTACTCTAATAACTATAAAATCGACTAATAAAATAATGGCATAAACAATAACTGCATCGAAATATGAGCAAACATATGAGATAAAATTGCATATTCCAATCCTTTTTTCCAGTATAAGTAGCCAAAGACTAATCCGCCAATTGAATTTAATAATAGACCCCTAATAACGATTGTAGATGTTAACTCTCCGAAAATTAATTCCGTACCTGGTAAGTGACCAGCAGCAAAAAGTAATGAAGTTAACATAATCGCAAACCAATAAGAATTATCAGAGATTCGTTTCAAAATTTTCAGAATTATCCACACGATGAGCGACATTAAAAATAACCGCATTAAAATTTCCTCAAAAACACCGCCGTAAAAAACCCCCGCCAATAAACCTAATAGTGAAAACTCAGGTTTATTTTCTGCTAGTATGGGGATTTGATTTTGGAAATAAAATCGATCGGCACCTACAAAAATAAAGCCTAGTAATATACCACTTAAGATTGATAGATAAGTAGCTTTTTTATTAATGACGACTTTCTCCTTACTGAAAATCGCATCTAAAATGTGTAATGAAAACCCTGTTTTACGAGCTAATTTAATGCCGATAAAACTTAAAATGAAAGCTGCAATAAATAATTGTAATCCAACAACAATGGATACTAGACTTAGTGCCATTGGTAATGAATTGATAATTTCATCATATTGATGAGGAATTGTAGTTTCAAGGACATCCAATTGGTAAGGCAAGACTACAAATCCAGCTATAAAACAAATAGCAGCTAAAAATATTGAAATTTTTAAATCTAATTTTTTCACTTGATACCTCTTCTCTATTGTTTAACTCAATAAGGATTAAAAGACTTTTACTTCCTTCGTTAAATTAATTACAATTATTTCAAATATATATAATATTTACAATCATTTTCACACATGGCGTTGAAAAGCATTAGGTTGCATACCCAAATAACAAAAATATAGTAGAGAAAATCACAACATCCTGCATGAAATGAATAAACCATGCTGCGGCAAAGCCTTTAGTTTCATACATGCTTCTACACAGATACCATCCAAGAAGACCACTCATGAATACACCGACAATACCACTTGGAGCACCATAATAATGAGCAATTCCAAAGAATACCGCTGCTATGAGAACAACATAATTTTTCGGTAAAACCTCTTTAAGTGTTCCTAATATTGCACTTCTATAAATTACCCCTTCACAAAATGAATTTGCCAATGCTAATAAGATAATAACAGGAAAGATATTTAATAATTAATTCTCCTAAAATGATCGTAACAAGTATGATGGAAAATTTCAGAAAAGGTTTAAAGCCTTCTACAAAAAAACAAAATAAACATCCTTCGATTAGAAGGAAAAGCTGTACAAACGATAACCAAACAGGAACATACCCTAATGTTTCATTTAAAATAATTCTTGGTAATATCGAAACTATTAAAATAATAATAAGTGTGAATACAAACCTTTTGTTCAAATACCTTCCCCCATTAGATTTAAAATTTCACTTTTCCTCATTGCACATAAATTTTTTTTTAGTATTCCGCTTCATTCAACAACAACTATTTCAAATATAGTTAGTATTTACAATCTATTATTCAACAAACGGCGAGCGTTAGTAAAAAAATCTACAACCTTAAAGAAGCCAAAGTATGCATTATTTTATTCACTTTAATACAAACTTTGGCTTCTTGTTATTCTGGAGTGATGTTACATTACATTAGTAAATGTAATGGCGATGTGTGGTAAATTTCTTGGCGAGCAATAGTAAAAAAGATGGCAAGGGTGGTAAAATCTTGTGGCAGTAATCACCCAATCTAGACCTACTGTTAAAAATCATATTAAACATAAAAAATCCTTACTACCTGCAATATGATAGTAAGGACTTTAATTTTTTAAGCCATCGCCTCTTCTTCCTTCTTAAAGAAGCTCTTCATCGCGTGATACACATCTGATTTTTCCTTCAGTATATAATGACGGAAGCGTTCGTCTTTGATGTTCTTGTATGCGCTCATTAGTGTGGAGTGACGGCTGTATTGATTTGGTTAGCGGGCATATACCCGTTAAATTATTAATATTACCAAGGATTTATAGATTTATGTATATCTTTTTAATAAAGAACACTACTCAGGGAAGACTAATGTTTATGTTTATTTTAATTCCATAATTATTTCCAAAATGCGTTTCACCTTATGAAAAACCGTATTCAGCAATCGTTCCAGATTGTAATATAAGGTTTACCAAATCATATAAACTAGTAAACCTTATATTTTATTAATAAATATCTGATTCAATAAACCTTGGCTTAAAGCAATCTAAGAGAAAACATAAAACATTTTCTGGTATATCTATATCGAAGGAATCAGGGTTTGCAATTCCACTATCGCCTCCATTTGCATGTATCTCTACATACATTAGATTAACTTCATCCCTGCTTGGCATACATCTAAACCCGTCAACAAAAGTGTTCTTAAACTTAATCGGATTGTTATCTTCATATTCCCAAACATAAACATATCCTTTATGATGTAGAATTCTTAAAGAATTGTAAGATTTACTACGAAATTCAATACCACTTTTGTCTAATGATGAAACATGCTTATCAACATTATTAAAGAATATCAACATTTGTTCTTGTGTTATACCTATATCATTTAATTTCACAAAAACTCCCCCTCTATTAATTGTCCAAACCCTACTGTAACTTAGTACTAATAATACCAATACTTGCTGTTAATAGAAAGAGTGTTGATATATCTACAGCCTTCTAGTTTAAAATAGTAGCATATTATATTATGTTATTTTGTCATATTGGGGTAGCGACAGGTAAAAATGCGGATTTACAACGTATAGGAATCAATTTTTACCAAGCCAGAGTTAAATTTCTTCACCAATAGTTCCAGATTGTTGAAGAACGATTAGTCTACTACATAGCTTATTCAATATTTATAATCAATCACTAGTGTTGCATTAATTAATTTCAAATATTAAAAAGACTCAAAATCTTCAATAATCTCATTTTACGCACAGAAAAAGTCCTTTATAATGGATAAGTCAGGTGGTAACCCGTCCAAATCCACTAAAAAAGGACTCACACTATGGACAAGATTACACGAAAAACTTCATTTGGACAATGGTTTTCACCCATTAACCTTCAATTATTTGAAGAAAACGTGAAAACGTTGAAATTAGATTACTATACAAAAAAGTTAACGACCGAATCATTTCTAAAATTACTTCTTTTTGCACAACTTCAAGAAATCGAAAGTCTTCATGCACTGGGCGATAGTCTTTTTGATGACAAGCTGCAAAAAGAAGTTAACCTAGATTCTATCAGTATCTCTCAGCTATCACGGCGATTAAATAATATGAATCCTGACTTATTTCAAAAGCTTTTCTTAGATCTAGTAGCACAAATTCATGTCAAAACACACCCTACAAAACTGATTATGCCGTTAAAAATCATTGATTCAAGCACATTGCCACTTAATTTGACCCATCATAAATGGGCTAAGTTCCGCAAAACAAAAGCGGGAGTTAAGGTGCATTTGCGTCTTGTGTTTATGGAAAATGGACTTTCCTATCCTGAAAAAGCTGTTATTACAACGGCAAAAGAACACGATCGTGGTCAACTTGAAGTGATGATTGATAACAAAGAATGCATGTATGTGTTTGACCGTGGTTACCTTGATTACGAGCGATTTGATCGCATGACGGATGATGGCTACTTTTTTCTTTCAAGACTACGTAAAAATGCGGTCGTACGCGAAGTTTATGAATTTAAACTACCAGAAGGTTCAGCAGTATTATCAGATCAAATGGTATTGATTGGTACAACTCAAAACCGTAGTGAAAATTACTTTCGCCTATTAAAAGTGAAGGATTCAAAAGGAAATGAGCTTCATTTAATCACTAACCGTTTTGATTTGAGTGCTGAAGAGATTTCTGAGATGTATAAATCACGCTGGGCAATTGAACTGTTTTTCAAATGGATAAAACAGCATCTCAACATTAAAAAGTTCTATGGTCACAGCGAATGGGCGATTCAAAATCAAGTGTTTATTGCACTGATTGTTTTTTGCCTGCATGTTCTCGTTCAAATCGAAACGAATAGCAAGCGAAAAACCTTACAAATTAGCCGTTATTTAAGGGCTGCGCTATGGAAACCAGCGTATATCTGGATTCGAAAAATTGAAGGAAAAGCAGTCCCTTAATAAACAAATTGTCGTCGTTACTTATGCTCAATTGTAAAAAAAATCCAAATGGATGGAACCACCTTTGGTTAGGTATTTCCTTTTTTGGCTCTAAGCAGAGAAAACATTAAAACTGAAAATTCCAACAATATTTATGCAACACTAGTGATAATCAATATAAAGAAAAAGACTGCGGATTAAGTCCACAGCCCCTTCATTCATACTTCTATTTTCTTATTACTGCTTTTTCTACTTCTTCATATGCCCAATGATTTAATGTAACATCTGGGAAAGTTGGTATTTCAACGCTATACGGACTAATGTCGAATGCGTTGTTTAAAATAACGACCGATTCTGCTCTCGTTACATTTCCATTTGGACGGAAAGTTCCATCGTTGTAGCCACTTACAATATCTGCTTCTTTTACAGCTGCGATTTCTCGAACTGCCCAGTGTCCTGTAATGTCTTGGAAGGCATTTACACTATCATTCACTGTGCCTAGCTCTAGCTCAAGATACCTTGCCACAACAGTCGCAATTTCTGCTCGCTTCATTGGAGCATTCGGGTGAAACTGACCTTCAAGGTCTCCTCGCATTAAGCCTACATTTTTTACAAATTCAATCGAACCTGCTGCCCAGTGAGAAGTTGCTACATCTGGGAATGGCTTTTCTGTTGCAGTTTGTGAATCAACGAAGCCTAAGTTACGTGCAAACATCATCGCCATTTCAGCTCGAGTGATTGAATGGTTTGGTCTAAACGTTTCATCTTCAAAGCCTTTAATGTAGCCTCTTTCCATTGAATCATCGATCAATTCTTCCCAGCCTTCTAAATGAAGAATGGTAAACGTACTGAATTTGTTAACACCAAATTCTAAGCCTAATTGATCTTGCTTATAATCTACAACATTTGCACGAATGAGCTTTCTTTCACCATCACTGTGCTCTGCGAAAATCACCAAATTATTCAAGAAACGAGTTCTTTCTTGTTCATTCGTTGGTAGCTCTACATCACGTAATGGTAAAACAAGTGTGACTGGACGATTTTGCATATTCGTTTCAATCGTCATAGGACGCGCAACTACATTTACATCACGGTCTCTTGTAACTTCTTGAACTATCTGTTCGACTCGTGCTCGATTTTCTACTTCTTGGCGCTGATCCACTCCTTTCACAGGAACTAAACGGAAATAGAGATCCTCATCAAAATCATCTAGAGAAGACTCTGGAATGGTAATTCGGACATTTTCTGTAGAAATCTCTAAGTTTACATCTGAGTCTCCTAAATCTCTCATTGCCTCATTCGGAACAGAAAATTCGATCTCAGACACTTCATCATTTGCATCTGGTATCACAATCCGTGCTGTGTTTTGTTCTGCCTCTCTCACGGCTTCTATCGTTTCTCGGACTCTTTCTGATGTAAAACTGACTTGATCTCGTACTCTACCGTCTGTTTCTCTTGTTCTCGTAATCGGTGTTTCATTAACAACTATACCCTCATTCACAAGACCCGTTTCAACGGGAACTGTGATTTGTTCAGTGGTAGGTGCTGTTGTTCCACCACCTCCTCCTGAGCTTCCACCAGAAGACTGGTTCATTGTCCATTTCGCATAGATCGCTGTATCCCCAGTAACCGTAGTATCGAAATCAAAGGCTGTGGTATGCGTATTATCTGTAAACCAACCTTCAAACGTGTGGTTTGCTTTTGTTGGATCTGCGGGCTTACTAACTTTCTCACCATGTGCTACCGTTTGATCTGCTACTGTACTTCCACCGGATACTTCAAACGTCACTATGTGATTTACTGGTTTATCACCACTAGATACAGCTGCCGGTCCCGACACAAAGAACGTCAATGGGAAATCTAACGTTGATGAAGCACTTGAGCTAAAAGTCGATGTCACAATAATATATCGAGTATCTGCTGTTAATTCTAACTCTACAGCTGGACACCGATCTCTAGCTCTATCTGTATTCGTTTCTGTTTCTGGTGCACAGAACGCATCTTCTGGAACGTCACCACTCTGAAATTCAGGTGATGGATTATGATTATCATCATTAAATCCTACGAAATTATTTGCTGGTTGTTCGGGATCAAATTCTCCTTCATACACCAACATAACTGTATCGATAGATGCTTGACTATTTCCAAAATGATATATTCCCGATACAGACGGGATAAATTCTTGAGTAATATAACGAAACTCATTATCCCCTGAGCTTAATGTACTTGCGTTGGTATTACTTCTTCCTAAGGTGCTATTGCTTAAACTCATTGTGTCAATTTCTGCATCTCCACTATTTAAAACGAATGTAGTGGTTACCCACGTTTGAAACTCCGCAGTAACGTTAACATCTTCATTTACATCTGTATCTGTTCGTGGGTTATCTGTTATACCATCACTCCACCGTATAAAACGATAATTTTCGTTGGGTACAGCTGTAACCTCTGTTCCATTCCCACCTTGATTCACTGCTTGTGATGTTTCGCCTTCGATCGTGCCATTCTCAGGAGCAGAATAGACTAAAATAAATGTAGAATTAAGGTTTGCATTTACTGTATACGTTTTACTAGCAGTCCCATTCTGTGCCGTAACTACAACTGGAATCGAATTGTTTCCTGCTTGCAACGAAATTGTATCTGAGGTGGTAGGAGCTCCATTTATTGTAACACTAGCATTTGGCTCTGCTGGGATTGCTGTAATTGTTAACTGTGAAGTGTTTAAGTTAATTACATCATACGTTGTAGTATTTGCATCGAACTCAGAACTCAACTCCCCAGCACTTACCGTTAAGCTAGACAAGTTAGCATCATTAGAAAGTAGAGGTTGAGCAGATGGTGATAATTGCACCCCAGCTTCTGGTACATTTTCCATTCCTTCAGCTAATACACTTCCTGGCATCATGGAAATTTGAAACATGCTAACTAACATTATTACGATCAAAAACCATGTAAAACCTTTCTTGTTTTTCATTACATGTTATACCTCCATACCTCATTAAATTTTAACCAATATTTTGATAATACCCTTCTTTTATCTAGTTGCCTAGTTACTTTTAGTCATAATTTTATTTAATCGCATTAAATAAAATTCCATAGTCCCCTGAATGTCATCGATACCATAATAGTGATTTCACACTCAAAGGAAACTAACTCGACTTAATTTGCGACCATGGTGCTGCGAATGTATGGAAAAAGTGCCGAAATCGAACGTCAACCTTATCCAAAAGGAACGTTAAATTATCTATTTTTTATGAACTACCCTTTTTCTTCAAGTACGCAGACCATATTCACTCGTGTTCAAGTGGCAGAACTTATTTCAGGCAGTCAAGGTGTGAATTTAAAAGGTGACGATGCCATTAAATTCTTACTCGTAAATGATATAACCAGAGGAAAAGTAGAAAGTGCTCCAACAGTAGCTAACTACAAAGGTGGAGAGCGCCTAACAAGCGGTGGAGCAGTAGCATTCCTATTAAACGCTCGTAATAATGGAACAGCGGACTTGCAGCGTAAGCCAGAGCTTACTACTGATCTAACAGAAATCCACAAAAAATATATAACGAAATGATTCAAAGAATTATAGGCATTAAAAAAGTAAAGCGTTTTCCAATGGAAAAATAGACTATTTCCGCTCAGTTGCTTCAAAGTATAATTTAAGAATATAACCTTACACATCAACTTCATCTGCAATAATCGTTAGAAGTGGAGAGTCTTATATTATCTTAGACAATGCAACTACTCATATAACTATTGATAACCCAAACAAAGCTATGGCTGACGCTGTTCAAGAATTGTTAGAAAGACAAGGAATAGTATTCCTAGATAAGTTTTTATACGAAATGACGAAAGTAAATAGAGGTCACTTTATGGAAGCAAACACTGGCTCAGGCTTTTTCGTAGTTTCAAAGAGAGACAACATATCAACAATATATATTATCCGCGTTTTAAATGAAATTAGCATGATATTTTTTGGGAACAAAACCTAAATTTTTCTACGGTAAGCAGCAGAATTAGGGTACTATATCCCCTTCTTGTTTTCTAACTTTTCAATTTTTATTATACTAACTCACCATTCCTAAAAAAAACCTTACTGCTATTTCTAATTTATAATTTTCGAACTTCGTCTTTAAGATTTTCAATTTTTTGTTGCAGTTTTTTCACTGGCTATGAAATCCTAAAATTAAGCTACCAATAATTTCTACAATTCCACTAGTAAAATACAATAACAATGCATTATCAAACACATAGAACAACTACTAAGTTAAATTTCCTATACTTTGTATAAAATTCTACCAAAAAGGTTCATGTCTTCGACAATCTGGACCTATTGTTAAAGATCTTATAAACCAGCAACCCTATAATAAGCATTTTAATTTGAACCATCGGCTCTTCTTTTCTAAAAAAACTTTTGACTTTGACTGTTATTGATGGGGAAATACCCATCAATAACAGTCATTTAACCCATGAATACCCTAGGTTAAAATTATCTAATGGATCAATATTGTTTTCTTCTAAGTAATTTTTTATATTGGGTATCGATATATCAATTAACTGGTTGTAAAAACCGATTGGATAAAATATTTGCCAAGGTGCTCTTTGGGATTTTAGTTCACCTGATTCCAAATATATTTGTCTAAGTGGTACATAATGAGGCTCAGAGTTATCAAATAATTTGATTGAAATACCTGATGGTCTCATTTCATGGACTAAACTATTTCTTAACCTCCACATTAAATTACAATGTTTAAAATGACTTAATGTAATTTTCTTCACCATATTTCCTTTTAGCACTAACCCTTGAGGCCACAGGTTCTGAACTTCTTCAAATAAAGGATCGTATTTGAACGAGATCGGTTGAGACCTTGGCCAATCCAACATTTTATTTTCACAAAAACTTTTCAATGGACTTAATTTAGGACTATTTTCTACTTCTAAAGTTAATATAATTTGTTGCATACTAACTCTATTGGCATCTTCCCATTCACTAAAATTTTCAATGAAATGCAGAAACCTTTGTCGCTTACTTAAATTTTGACTACCATAAATTCCATTTGCTATCATCTCAATCAAATTAAAGAGTAATGACTTTTGATGATTTTCTAAATGCTTATCGCCCTTTAACAAGTTTATCGATGTTTGATATTCCTCAATTGCAGAAAAGAACCTCTTCCTATTTCCAATCAAAGATTATTCCCCCTAACCAATTGAAAAATAATTAAGGAAAAAGTACAACTCATCCTTAACTAAAGATTACTTCACCTGCTCCTCTAGCACCTCTTTTAAAAACTCGATCGTACTTTCTTCACTCGGATCATTAGTGCCAAGTTCGTCGCAGAAGCTTGGGAGGTGACGGACTGTTTATCAGTACTACTATTCATTTTACGTATTTTTACCAATACATTACCCTACAAGTCCTAACTTTTTCGCTTCTTTCTCCTGCCACTTTACTATTCGATCCACAACCCAATTTTCGCCTCTACAATTAATTTTAAATTTATCCGCTTCTTTCAATGCTTCTTTTGTATAGCCTGTTGTTGTAATGAACATAGCAAGTGGACAACTATGGTTACGCTTGGCAGAATTAAGTTCTCTAATTTCTTTAACTGTTATTTGATTACCTGAATTGATGTAGTGTTTTATCTGAATAGCCTCGTCTGCTTTGTCTCGGAAGTTATAAATGATTAAATCGACTCCACCATCTGCCCCTTCGGAAGTTTCCCTTGGTTTATATCCTCTCGCCTTAAAGTAGTGAAAACAGAGACGTTCAAATTCTCTCCATGATAATTTCTCTAAAGGGGTTATTAAAATCTCATTATCTGAACGTAACCGTTTCTGGGAGCTAGTGCTGGCTGAACTCTTTTTATTTTGGGATGCTTTTTTCTTTTTCTGTTTTTTTCAGGTATCAATTGGTGTACTAACAAGTGAATAATTAGAGGGCCCACAATTACTAAACCGAAAAAGAGAAATAAATTGTTACTCTCTAGAAGAAACCAGTACGTTGCAAGAGCAATAATCATGTATAGTCCAGTCAAAACATTTGAAAGGTTATTTTTTTCTTTTTTCGTCATCAAATCATCCTCCATATTGCTTTAATTTATTTCTGATTAATAAAACATCAATTACTTCCTTACACTTAATTCGACAATATCTCCCATAATCCTCCATATATTATTCTCTAAAATATAGTGACACCCAATAACCGAGAAATCCCACTCAAAAACTTTTTCTCCCCACCCAATCGCCGAGACGTTTATTCCCCTGAACAATTGACCATAATAACAAATAAAGGACTTGTCCAATGTTCTCAAGGGACAAGTCCAAATCCAGTTATATTACACTCGGTTATAAGGTAAATGCGCTATAGCGCATTTACCTTATGACCGAGAAAATTATTCTCGGTTATTTTTATTTTTGCCGAATAACCGAGAAATTGTTGCATATAAATAGCCACCATTTTAACAGGTGGCTAAAGAGGTAATGTTAATTGGTTTGACGCTTTTTTACGTTTGCTGTCAATTCGAAGTTGATATTCAACCTTATGTTCAGAATCAATTGTGATTCTCTTAACTAACGGAAGGAACAAACGCCTTAATGCCATTGAATCAATTTTATTTCGGTCAATCATGACATCATCAAGGATGACTTTCCAAGCTTGCCGTTTTAGTTCAGCATTTTGCTTAAGTTCAATTTCTTTATGCTTACTTTCCATAATATTGTTTGTATTGTCAATACGTCTGCTGGTGTCTTGGTTTAAGATGGACAGAATTTTAATTATCTTTTCTTGCTCATTATATTTGTCCTTATCTTTTGTTTCTCTATTTATTCTCATATAGTTTTGTAGGTTAGTTTTAACTCTTGATTGTTTTACTACATAATCAGACAGTTGCTTTTCTAGACTTTTAATATCTTCCTTAAGTTTGATAACTTCATTTTGAAGCTGAGTGCTAACTTGATTGTACACTTGTTCAAACGTCATTGTTCGAACGTCTAAAAGAATAGGGTCTGTAAGCTGTTTATCGATAGATGATGCATCAACCTTTAGTCCACAAGTGGAGCAAATGTAGAATTTACCTCCATAAACTTTACCCTTATTACTTTTTGTCCGTTGATCCTTTGTAGTAAATGTACAATTACATTTTCTACAGACTAAAAGATCCTTTAGCAAATAGCTTGTTTTTAATGATTTTGGACTGACCTTATTTTTTCTACGGTCCTGATAGATGTTCCAACAAAGTCGCCACTCTTTTTTTGTTATAACAGGCTCGATATAACTAGATGGTGATAAAACCCATTGGTCAAAGTCATTAATGGATGTTGTACTCCATTTACTTCGCTTATTCCAACTTACGTATCCAGCATAGAAGGGGTTAATGACAATGCTTTTTACTTTATCTTTAGTCCATTCCTTGCCTTTGTTAACTTCTGGTGGAAGTATCTTTGCTATTGAAGCAAAACCTTCACCTTTTTTATAAAGGTTGAATATTTTCTTTACTATTTCTAACTCTTCTTCATATGAATCAAATGCTCGCTTTTCTTTATTGTAACTAAAACCATATGGTGCATTACCGCCTGAGAAGTAGCCTCGTGCTACACGCTTTTCTAATCCATTATATGTGCGAGTTCGAATATTTTCTGCTTCGTACTTAGAAAAGCTATCCTGTAGTAGCTGCGAAAGGCTATTGATTTTAGTGTCATATTGAATTTCTGGTGTACTCATAACAATGGGGATATTGCAGTTTTGCATAATTAACTTTATTTGAATGTGTTCTAGTGGATCTCTTGCTAGGCGGTCAGAGTTTTGAACCGCAATAAAATCAAATTTATTAAATCTTGCATCTGTTAAAAGTCTCTGTAGTTGCACTCGTTCCTCTATCTTGTTGTTCATTGCTGATACACCAGCATCTAAATATCTTTCAATAATGGTGCATTTATATTTATTTACTAACATATCAACCGAATACATTTGTGTATCCATATCTTGCTGTTTAGTAGAATGGCGCCCATAAAAAGCACCTTTCATACCTGGTTTAAGAACGTCACTCAGCATCTTCTCTCGCCTCTTTCACTTGGAGAAATGGGTGTTTGAAGGTGATATCAATTGAAAATGGGCTGACTACTACTTTGTAAACAAGCTCATGTAGTAGTTCCAACTTTTCTTCAAATTCTAATTCTAAGAAGGAGGGGCGTATAGTCACGGTCCTATGTATAGAAGTTATCCTTTCTTTGACATCACCTTCTTTACTGAGCTGATTAAATAAATTCTCTTGACTAGCTTTTTCTAAAAGAAGTTTATCGTATAAGACCATTAACTTTGATTGATGAGATTGCTTGACTTGTTCGTTCATATCATTTTCAATCCATTTCTCAGCTTGCCTAACAATCTGATTATTAATCTTGTTAACCGTATCATCATGCTTTTTTAATGTCTGTTTCAAGGTAAGGAGATAATTTGCGTGGTATCTATCAAATAGTCCTTTAAAGTTTGATCTAATAAGACTTTCAAAAAAGTCGATGCAAGCAGCATACACAGTTTCTTCAATCTGCTCTTTATTAACTTTTACTTCTTTATGCTTACCGTTCTTACATTTATAAAGGATGTTTTCCTTTTTCCTTGCTTTATTAGGGATAAGGGGCTTATTACACTCTGAGCAAAACAGAAGATCTTTGAGAAGATAGTCTACTGATTTCGTATCATAGTTCATTTTGTTTGTTGCAGGAGAGATTGTCTCTAAAATCTCATTAGCCTTCTGCCATTCATTTTGAGTAATGATAGCTAATTCCTCGATGGGTTTTTCAAGTTTAACATTATTGATATTTAAAGTACGCAGTCCCATATATGTCGGGTTCATAATGACTGATTTAATCATTTGTACAGTCCATATATCACCATTCTTTGTAATACCAAAGTCACGGATCACTTTTTTGAGTTGATTTAAATTTTGATATTTTCCACTTAGTAGTTCTTTATAGATTTGCTTAATATCATTTAGCTCTTCTTCGTTTCGAATAATTACATCCTTTTGTTTGTCATGTGTATACCCATAAGGCAGGATTCCAATAGTTTTACCTGACATGAAATTTGCTTTTTTTGTAGCAATAAGACGTTCAACAATCTTGTCTCCTTCTTCGTGAATCATACTGCCCATAATCGTTTCAAGTATTTCACCAACAGCATGATAAACCATCGGTGGCTCATTATCAGCCGTAAAAATTACTTCAACATTATTCAGTTTTAGAATTCGATAAATTTTTAGGTATTCTAGTATGTTTCTAGCCAAACGGTCTCTTTTATAAACGAATAAGGTCTTCACTTTTCTTTTTTCAATGTCAGTTAATAATCTAGATAACTCTGTTCGTTTATTCATCGGTACCTTTCTAGCTGATACATTCCTATCTGTATAGTGATCATCAATAGGAAGTAATCGGTCAATTGCTTTATCTAGAGCCATTTGTTTTTGCATATCAATTGAGTTCTCTTGCAAATTAATCGAATTACGGTAATAAGCAACAGTTTTCATAGCATCCTCCGTTTGAAATTCTGATTAAT
Source organism: Bacillus sp. FJAT-45350 (assembly GCF_002335805.1). NCBI lineage: Bacteria > Bacillati > Bacillota > Bacilli > Caryophanales > Bacillaceae > Bacillus > Bacillus sp. FJAT-45350. The sequence goes on from NZ_NISU01000001.1 coordinate 2,687,921, forward strand.
AAAACCTATGCACTAGAAATTTGACTAGTCCTTATCTTTAGAAATTTGTTCCAGTAGTTCTTTTTTCACTATCTCCATGTAAGTTTCAAACCATTGCTTAGCTGCATCTGGGTCATGTACATAGCTGATTGTTTCAATTGTTATTTCTTTTTTTTGATGTTTTTTCACAATAACTCACCCTTTCTGGAGGTTCAAAAGATGAAACACATAGGACAAAAAATACGTACAATACGAATTCAAAAAGGAATCGGATTAAATGCATTGGCAGGAAAGCTCGAAGTATCGCCTGCGTATCTCAGTAACCTTGAAACGGGCAAGACAGAAACGATTCATTTAGAGTTCCTTGAACGATTACAGAAAGAATTAAACTGCACTCCCATGGATTTATTTACTGAGGTAAACAGTTCATTATCACAAGACTACAGTGAGTTTGATTATCGAATGGAACGGTCCAAACAGCTCCTTAAACAACTTCAGCAAACTGAGCCTAAATTTGCTGATTACTTGCTAGCTGTTATGGAAAAAGGGCTAGACCTATACTCAAAGAAGGAACTACTACAACCTGAAGAGCAGATTAAGGATTGTGATTATCATTAACGAAAATGAAGGGAAGTATTCATTAAAATAAATGAGTGTTTGTTTGAGAGAATAGGGTGGTGGGGAGTTATGTAAGAAAATAAAATTAGACCAAGGTAAATTAACCTTAGTCTAATTTTATGTTTAATTAAAAACGTTTGTATGCTATTTTTAGAGACACTTTTTTGTTTATAAATTACCAAGTAATATGAAATTGGAATTCATCTATATTTATCTCCCAATCATCTGAAGATCCATCTAAGTATAAAGTAAGTTCATTATGATCTTCGAATTCTGTTACAGGGAATGAAAGTATACCTTCAGAAGATACACCTGGACGAATATCAGACTGTAATTCAGGATAATCAGAATCCCAGTTATACTCTGTATCATATTGTTTACCATCTTGAACTAACTTAGCACTATGTGACCAAAAACTAATAGATGAATCAGAATCATTTTTAATAGTTACATAGACGCGAGTATCTTTTTCTCCAAATTCAATTTTATCAATAAGTACTGTATACCCTGACTGTTCTTGTTCTTGGTCTACAAGAACTTCATATCTTGTTGGAGAAATCGCATTAATATAATCTGTAATTTCATATTTGTTTGCTTCTATTAAAGGAACAATAAGTTCAGCTCCAAATGCATTTTCACCTTTAAACTCATCCTTCACCATACCAGTTATATGAATGTAATCTCCATCAGACACTTCAAAATTTGGATCTGGTATACCAACAATAGTGTTATGATCATTTTTCTCTGGGTCAGCCCATATTTGCAGATACGTACCATCCGCATCATGTTCGACTATAAAGACTCTCCCTATGTAGTCAACATATGAACCTTTGAAATTACCTGGATTACTAAGCATTTGTGAAAATTCTTGTGGACTTAATACTTCATCTAATTCAGCTTCCACTTTTCCATTGCCTTCAGAATTTACTTCGTTATCCTGATCCCCAACAGACGGATCAACTTCTGTGCTTGTATTTTCCCCACAGGCAGTTAAAAACAATAAAGCGGCTAAAGAAAACATAAATAGTTTTAGATAGTTCATTTGACACAAGCTCCTCCCCATAATTTACCATTTCATCATACCACAGTTTGGATTTATTTGGTATTTGTTTTGTCGATAAAAACCTTTACTTACTCGTCATATATCCCAACTCCATCGAACACATCCCACATATTAGCACCTTTTTAAACTCGACATTCCCCTCTGTATCTGGATGTAGAATATGAAACGCATCAAGCTCCGATTTACTAAAATAGTTGTTATTACGGTCAACATAATAATTTTCAATGTATGAATCAAATGAACCACATTTATTGCATTTTGTCATAATAATCACCTCTAAAACTTTTATTCTTTAATTATAAGGAATACGCAAACAAAATTACATATGTTTTCCAATTAAAGTCGATAATAGTGCCCATTTATTACAAAAAACAATTATTTATCCAAACGAATAATTTCACAAAAGAAAAGAGAGCCTAACCAATAATCATATTGGCAGGCTCTTTTGCTAATCTACATCTTTGTCATCTGTCTTACATAGATGACAAGCTACAACAGCATCAACAATCGTTCTTAACACAGGGTTTTTCCTCTCCCATTCTTGTTTATACCATTCTTTCTGTTCATCCTTGTCCATTTGGGCTAGTGGAGAGTGGATAATGACGGTCGAGTTGCCAAACTGGTACTCCTTCATATGAATTCCCCCTTGCTACATTGTATGCAGCTCGTTTGTTGGGACAACCCATAGAAATTCACGAGATAACCGACGCAATAAAACGAAATCAAGACGGAATTTCAACGAAAGAAAACGATTCTTACGCATAGTTATGGTAGTACATCCTTTATAGCTGACATATACCAGTATTTGAAACTAGCGATAGTAGGTGAGTAAATGTACCGTAAATACGACCTTGATGTCTTTTTATATCTTAGAAAAAGTCGAAAAGACCTTGAAGAAGAAAGGAAAGCACAAGATGAGGGGAGAGGGTTTGATACCCTTGATAAACATCGAAAGCAGTTACTAGATTTAGCAAAAAGAGAGCGTCATAACATTATCGATATATACGAAGAAATCGTTTCTGGTGAATACATTTCTGAACGACCTATGATGCAGAAGCTCCTTCGAGAAGTTGAAACAGGTATTGCTGATGCTGTCCTTGTGATGGACATGGACCGTTTAGGGCGTGGGGATATGGTTGACCAAGGTACCATTTATCGTGTGTTCCGATTTTCTGAGACTTTAATTGTAACACCCACTGAAATTATCGACCCAAATGATGAAAATCAGGAACTAACATTTAGTATTAAGTCACTTATTGCTCGTGAAGAACTAAAAGCTATTGTCAAACGGATGCAGCGTGGGAGGAGGGCATCTGCAAATGAAGGGAAATCAATTACAAAAGCACCTCCCTTTGGCTATCTTCGAGATGAAAACTTAAAACTATATCCAGACCCTGAAAAAAGCTGGGTAGTTAAAAAAATATTTGAAATGATGGCTAGTGGTCACGGGAGACAGAGTGTGGCACAGGAGCTTGACCGTTTATCTATTAAACCACCAGAGGGTGAATACTGGAATCCATCGACTATCTCTTCTTTTCTAAAAAATGAAGTCTACCTCGGTCATATCATATGGGGGAAAATAAAGTACATTAAACGTGATGGTAAATATGAAAAAAGAAAAGTTCCTACTGAACGCTGGCAACGACATGACAATGCCCATGAACCTATTATCTCAACAGAACTGTTCGAGCAAGCTAATACTGCTCACAGCAAACGCTGGCGTCCACCAACTGTTACAACGAAAAAACTATCTAATCCATTAGCAGGAATTCTTGTCTGTGAATTATGCGGACACTCTATGCTCTATCAACCAAGAAAAGACCGTCCAAACCCACAAATTCGTTGTGTACAACCATCCTGTAAAGGAGTACAAAAAGGAGCTTCTCTAAAACTTATTGAGGAGCGAATCATTCAAGGGCTGAAAGAAATAGTTGATGCCTTTGAAATAGACGCGAGTATGATTGAGAAGAAAAAACAAGTTACCAATGAAGCACCTTTAAAAGAGAAAGCTTTAGAAAAGAAATCAGCTGAATTCGAGGAGCTTCAAAAACAAAAAAGTAGCCTCCATGACTTTCTCGAGCGTGGAGTCTACGATATTGATACATTTATGGAGAGACAGAAAGCAATAGTTGAAAGAATTAAAAAGTCTGAAGAAGAAATTAGTCAACTACAAGAGGAATTAAACAAAGAAAAACAGCAAGAAGAGAACATTAACGAGTTTGTCCCTAAAATTAAAAGTGTTCTAGATGCTTACCATGCTACAGAAGATATAGAAAAGAAAAATCACCTTCTCAAGTCTGTACTGGAGAAAGTGACTTATTTGCGGAAGAAAGAGTGGACGAAAAAGGATGAGTTTACAGTTCAATTATTTGTAAGAATCTAAATAGGATTATTATTTAGGTTGGCACTATAAATATTTAACAATATAGCTAACGAGAACTTTCCGATATTTTAAAGACTTATAGCATAAAATATAGAAGGAACTAGGAGACTTTATCGTCTTAGTTCCTTCGCTTTTAAAGTTCTATAGTATCAAGTATTCAATTTAACAAACAATTTTTTCTTGAGTATAGGTATTTTACAAGTTTGCCTTAATAAACAAGAAACCCACCAACAAATCTACTTACGTTTTCTTCAATTTTGGGGATAATAGATTCATCAATAATCGGGTTATCTTGGACATTTACCTCAGCCAAATGCGGTAAACCGAGTAAAGCTCTTAGGTCACCAACCTCATTTTTAGACATTCCTAAGATCTGTATTGAATACAATTGACTTAAGGGACTAATATCGCTAATTTGGTTGTTAGAGAAATAAAGTGTATTCAAGTTTGACAAACCTCTAATAGGGCTCAGATCTCTCAACTGATTATTACTTAAATTCAGTCTAAAAAGCTCGGTCATTCCTGAAACAGCACTGATATCACCAATTTGATTATCCGAAATATTTAGTCTTGTTAATTGCCTCATTCCAGATAATGGTTCAATGTTATTGATTTCATTATTCGATATACCGAGTTCTTTCAGCCTCCCTAAATTTCTCAGTGCATCTATTACCTGAATATTATTACTTGCAAGGTCAAGAGATTCTAACTTTGTAAGACCTCTTAGATTATCAATATTTGATATCTTATTCGAATCTAATGAAAGAGTTTCTAAGTTAGTCAAATTTTTTAAAGGACTTATATCATCAATTTGGTTGTTGAAAAGCTCCAAGTGTTTTAAACTATTAAGCTCTTCTAATACACTAATATCTTTAATTGCATTCCCACTTAAATATAGGTTTTCAATACTCTTTACATTTCCTAAGGCACTTAATGAATTTATTTCAGTAATACCTAAGTTTGATAACGTAAGTACACGTAAATTTTGTGATTCTTTTAATGCTTCACTTAACATATCTACTTGGTGAAGTTTGCCACCTACTATTTTTAATTGTTCAAGGTTTTTTATATCTTCTAACAAACTGTAATCATCAATATACTCATTATTCAAACTCAAATCAGATAAACCTTTTATTTCTGTTATGACAGAAAGACCATTAACTGAACTACTATCTAAATAAAGACTTTCAAGATTTTCAGCGTACTGTAATCCTGAAATATCACTGATTGAAATAGAATCAATTGAAAAACCAGTGAGTCCCTTTAGATGCTCTTGTGTTATTGGACCCGAATGTCCTGTATGTGGGTTTGGAGTGTATACTCCCATGCTATCAAAAGACCCTGCCGGACCAAATAACTGATTTTTAATCATATCCTCCAAATGTGGATCAGAAAAATGAATGATTAATTTATTTCCTTGTTTTGTAGCGTTAACATGGACGGTCAAGTTTAATTCTTCTTTAGAAATTTGTACGACCCGCTTTTCTCCATCCCATGAAACATCTGCACCCAATGTTTCACTTACAAACCTAACTGGTACTCTTGTCCTTGAATGAAGTAACAATGGCGGTACATCAACTTCAATACTTTCCCCATTTACTAAGACATCCTTAGAACCAATTTGAAGTTCTACTACAACACCTTCTTGCTTAGCAGTTATAGTTTGTGTCGACTGATCCCAATTTACTGTCGCTCCTAATTGTTCAAAGATTTCTCTCATCGGTAACATAGTTCTATTGTCGATAGTAATACCATTATGTAATTCAACATTCTCAGCTGCTGAACTAGAAGAAGGGAACAGCATAGATAGAACTGACATACTGAATACTACATATAAAACTATTAGATTCTTCATAACATTACCTCCATTTATTTATTCATCAAGTAAAGATGCTACCCTATGGTATGTATTCTATTTGCATATCAAATTGTTTTACCTCTACTAAAAATCATTCTAAGATTAGTGAAAAGCTTTATGTATTAAATACCTCCTCTATACCACAATTGAATAAGAAACTATTTCTCGCATTATATACAAATAAATTTTTTTATTCTGAAATAGTATCTTATTGTTTAGGCGTAGTAATGCTTGTATACTTTTTTAATTAAGTTTAAAATCTAAATCCACTACTACTCTACCATATTTAGCCAAACAAAAAAACACTTCCTCCCAGAAAGTGCTCCCCGCCTAATCTCATATTCTATTTTGGGTATATGCTAGTTAACTATACTGATTCACTTCCCCATACCCAAACATGCTCGATACCTCCATCAGTTCATTCACTAGCTTTAAGCAACGTGCATTATCTGATGTTAGGTTATCCCCATCTGAGAAGTGGAATGGGTAGACATTATAACGTTTTGGATCATATTTATTCTCTATTAGTTCTAATGCTTTTCGGTAGGCTGATGAACAAATCGTACCACCTGATTCACCTTTAGAGAAGAAATCTTCTTCTGATACTACTTTTGCTTCGGTATGGTGAGCGATGAATTCGATATCGACTGTTTCATATTTCGTTCGTAGAAAACGTGTCATCCAGAAGAAGAAGCTACGTGCCATATATTTTTCCCAACGGCCCATTGAACCACTTGTATCCATCATTGCAAGAACAACTGCTTTTGATTCTGGACGCACTGTTTCATTCCATGTTTTAAATCGTAAATCATCATTATAAATTGGATTGAGGCCTGGTTTTCCTTCCAAGGCATTTCTCTTAATTGCTGTAAGAATCGTGCGGCGTTTATCAATATTACCCATTAGACCCTTTTTCCTAATATCGTTGAATTCAATATCTTCAACAATAATTTCATCCTGCTCTTTCTGTTGCAAATTAGGGAGCTCTAGTTCTTTAAATAACATTTCCTGTAGCTCAAGGATAGAAACCTCTGCTTCATAATAATCTTCACCTTTTTGATTACCTGCTCCTTGCCCTTTGCCTGGACCTTGCTGTCTGTTTTGTGGTGCATTTGGGTCTTTAGCTACTACATCCCCTACTTTACTGTCACCTTTACCTTGACCTACATGTTTGTTTTTGTCATAGTTGTAACGGATTTTATATTCGTCTAATGAGCGAATTGGTATTTTAATTACTTCTCTTCCATTAGACATGATGATATTTTCTTCACTCACAAGGTCTGGAAGGTTCCCTTTTATCGCATCCTGTACCTTTTCTTGGTGTCTTCTCTGGTCTTGGTATCCTTTACGATGGAGGGACCAATTCTCCTGAGAAATGACATAATTACTCTCGTTGTTCTTTTTCATAGCCTTTCCCCTCCTTAAGAAGAGTTGTATGATGGTGTCTTCTCTCGAAATAAGCTTTCCGTAATATCGAGAGAAATCTTTCTGAGCAAAAAGAGTCCTAGAATCGATTCATAGGTAAAAAAACAACCTCTTTGAATAACTTTAACTATTCACGCTTTTGAAGACTTTTCATATACTACTCTCGAGTCGACGGCTTAAACTTATAAAGGCTAAATCCAAATTAGAAAGTTTTAATAAAAGTAGAAACAAGTAGCTCTTACTCTATCCTATGCAGTGTACGAACAGAGTTGCTAATAAATTCTGACAAATTATCACTTATCCACTATTTGTACATGCCTAATTTTAACTGAAACTACTGTGTTGTCGTATGTTTCTACTGTTAGAATCTTTTACAAAGAAAGTATCCTATAAACAAGAGTTATTTATAAAAATAGAAAAGCCACTTCAACAGTGAAGCGGCTTTTCTCATCTATCCTCTATAACGATTAATACTGTGATTTGAACGGCATATCTGGTATGTTCTCTAATAAAAACGCTGTCACTTTTTCTACTTCTTCTTGACTACATACCCCAAGTAAGGAACATAGCTTCTCAGGTTCGTGAATGTCCTCTGAATCAAGGAGAGCTGAACGACCTGACTGTATACAAACGACAAGTGTTTTTCCAAAAAATAATGTTGTAAACACAATCGCAAAGTCATACCGCTTGTCATTGGAGATAAAACCAACATGATGCATATTCACTTCTTCGTGTTCAGCATACAATTTTTCATACATAATGACTTCCTCCTATTCTCAGGTTACAGGTTAATTACCCAATAGTAGACAAGCCTAAACATTTCGGTTAATAGATGGAGAGAAATTATATCGATAGTTAAAGGACTTTGGAATGTGCATGTTGTAATTAAATAGTGAAAGAATTATGTAACTTTTTCCTTTAAAGAACGTCTTATTATATTAATGGTCTATTATTACACATATTTTCATATAGTTTGTCGTTATCATATCAAAGAACTTAAGGATGGGATTTAAATGAGACTCTGTGTTTCAATTCTAATAGTCTTTTGGGGCTTATTTACACTTGGAGGCCTAGTCAGTCATGCAAATACAATTACTGAAGATGTTACATATTTGATAGAAGATGAAGAAATTAAATTATCATGGGGGGAGAAGCCAACAAGTGGTTACGATATTCAAATTCTTGACCTAGAATTTGAAGAGAATAACCTTTCTATACTTTACCGGTTAATAGAACCAAACCCTGATGAGCATCATCTAACAGTCATTACTTATCCTACAGCTACAGCAAAGCTACCTGTTGATAAAGAAAAAATAACACAGATCACTTTAATGGATGTGGCAGACTTTATTGAAAAAGCACAAACAAAAAATGTAGAAGCCTACAAAACATGGTCAATTACCTTCAACCAAGAATTAGATTATCGAGCAGTTACCCAAAATACATTATTTGTAGTTGATTCTGAAGGTGAAAGAGTCGACAATTTAGTCATTAATGAAGGAAAAACAATTCGAATTCATCCTCCATTTGACCATTATGAATACGGAGAAACATATACGTTATATGGCACGCAAGGATTAACGTCAGTATCTGGTAATCAACTAAATAATGGCTTTCGAATGAGCTTCACGATTCGAACTCCAAAACCAGTTCCATCAGAAGATGATGAAAATACTATTGTTCTTACCTATTCCTTTAATGATTCATTAGATGGATGGATTAGTGGGTTTTCTGATTTACCTGTGGATTATAATGAAGAATTATACGATTTACGATCGGGTCACGAAAAACTGCCAGAAGAGCTTCAAAAAAATAAGTATGGTTTCTTAATTAGCGGTCAAAATGCCAGTGACGATTTGTTTATGTTTTTAAAAAGAAAGGTAGGTAAAGATGAAGGGTTAGAGCCTCATACGACCTATGATGTGCGCTTTGAAGTACATTTTGCTACAAATGCCCCTGCTAATGCCTTTGGGATAGGCGGTGCCCCTGGTGAAAGTGTTTACGTAAAAGCTGGAGCCACAGTTGAGGAGCCTATTGTTGAGGCAGTAAATGGCTATTATGAACTATCTATTGATAAAGACAATCAAGCAGGTTCAGGAACAGATGCTATTGTAATTGGGAATGTCGCTAAACAAAGTGAAGAATTCAATGAATTGTATGAGCTAAAGACAACGGAAAACTTAACTTTACCAGTAACACTCACGACAAATGAAGATGGGGAAGCATGGATTATTGTAGGAACAGATTCTGGATTTGAAGGGACTACCGCCCTATACTATACAACAATAAAGGCTCTATTCACGAAAATTGAACCATCCTCAGTCAATTAAGGCTGAGGTTTTTTCTAGCAACAACTAAAAAGCGACCTTCTATCTTATTGCAGATAAAAGGTCGCTTACCCTATTTCTTCTTCAACCATTCTTATTTAAATTCCTTTCTTCTCAATTATGAGATTATTTTCAATGCTGCTCGGTTCCCGTGTATCAAATCTTTATGATACACTTCGCTCACCTACTTCATTGGATTCACACCCTTTCTTATCACTGATTTATGTACTACCGAAGAGGAACAAGCACTTCATCTTCTTTCTCCTCCCTTCGTTTATTATAGTTGTTGTTCTGGCTTGTCTTTATATTACTGAATATTTTATATTTTGTAAATATTCAAATAACTTATTTTTAGTCAATATTCCAATGATATCACTCTTATACTTCCTATTCCTTCAACTATCTAACTATTTCACAAGAACAAAATCCATAAAGTAGAATTTGTTGATGCTAAACAACAAAAATAAAGGATAGTCTCCTCCTTAACAGGTAGAAGCTATCCTTTATTCTATTACCTATTTAATAAACTTCCAACATAACGAATCAATTCATTAGCTGAGACAGAGTTGTAGCCATGCTCATCAATTAGTCTAGCAATAACTTCATTTACTTTCTTCAGCTGTGACTCGTCTGGAGTCTTTGATGACGTTGTAATCTTTACAATATCCTTTAAATCTGCAAATAGCTTCTTCTGAATTGCTTCACGTAATCGCTCATGAGAATTATAATCAAATTTCTTCCCTTTTCTCGCATAGGCAGAAATTCGAATTAAGATTTCTTCACGAAACGCTTTTTTCGCATTTTCAGAAATACCAATCTGTTCTTCAATTGAGCGCATAAGCTTCTCATCTGGGCTCATTTCATCACCTGTTAATGGGTCACGTAATTTGTTCTTATTACAATATGCTTCCACATTATCAAGATAATTTTCCATAAGAGTTTTTGCTGACTCATCATAAGAGTAAACAAACGCCTTCTGCACTTCTTTCTTCGCAATATCATCGTACTCTTTTCTTGCTACTGAAATAAAGTCCATATAGCGGTCTTTGTCTTCTTTAGAAATAGAAGCGTGATGGTCTAACCCCTCTTTAATGGAACGTAAGACGTCAAGAGCGCTAATAGACGTAAGCTGTTTACGAATGATAGCTGATGATATTCTATTAATGACGTAACGTGGGTCAATCCCTTCCATACCCTCATCAGAGTACTCCTTCTTCAGTTCCTCAACATCCTGGACATTGAATCCTTCTACCATTTCACCATCATAAAGTCTCATCTTCTTCACTAAATCTATACCCTGCTTCTTAGGGTCTTTTAACCTGGTTAAAATAGTAAAGATAGCTGCAACCTTTAACGCATGTGGAGCAATGTGTACATTCGCAAGGTCACTATCTTTTATCATCTTCTGATAAATTCTCTCTTCTTCCGATAACTTTAGATTATAAGGAACTTTCATAACAATAATACGAGAATGAAGCGCTTCATTTTTCTTGTTAGAGATGAAATTCTTATACTCCGATTCGTTTGTATGGGCAATAATCATTTCATCTGCTGAAATTAAAGCAAAACGCCCCGCCTTAAAGTTACCTTCTTGTGTAAGAGAAAGTAGATGCCAAAGGAATTTTTCATCACATTTAAGCATCTCCTGGAATTCCATAACCCCACGGTTTGCCTTGTTAAGCTCCCCATCAAAGCGATACGCTCGTGGGTCTGATTCAGAACCAAATTCGGCAATGGTTGAAAAGTCAATACTACCTGTTAAGTCTGCAATATCCTGTGATTTAGGATCTGATGGGCTAAACGTACCAATCCCTGTTCTCCTATCTTCAGAGAAGAAGATTCTTTCTACCATCACATCTTCAATCCTACCACCATACTCTTTTTCTAAACGCATCATATTTAGAGGTGACAAGTTCCCCTCTATTTTAATGCCATACTCTTCGTAAAATTCTGCTCGTAAATGCTGTGGAATTAAGTGTAGTGGGTCTTCATGCATTGGGCACCCTTCTATTGCATATACAGCTCCCTCATCAGTTCGAGAATATTTCTCTAATCCCCTTTTGAGCATTGTTACTAATGTTGACTTACCACCACTTACAGGCCCCATTAAGAGTAAAATCCGCTTTCTTACATCAAGACGTTTTGCTGCCGAGTGAAAATACTCCTCAACAAGCTTTTCAATCGATTCTTCTAGCCCATAAATTTCTTCACTAAAGAAATTATATCTTTTAACACCATCTACCTCTTCAACACCTGCATCTTTAACCATATTATATACACGTGAATGTGCAGTTTGAGCTACATTTGGACTTTCTCTAATAATTTCTAAATACTCCGCAAAGGTTCCACGCCATGTTAACCTTTCTTCTTCTTCCCTAAACTCTCTAACCTTACCTAGAATATCCATGTGTGTGCTCCTCCTTTCAAGTCTCCTCCAATGGGCTAGGCTTATTAAATCCTATGCACTAATACCCCTGAACATGCTCGAACTTTCTTGTAAAAAAAGTAAAACTCATGTAACAACCTTGATTCTCCATTTATACGTGATAGAAACGAGATATATAACTATTTCCAACCAAATAGTAATGACGGTATTTTTATTAAAATGGTAAAATAGAGTTATAGAATGTATTCAATTAGTGTTAAATTAACTGTTTTTATACGAAAATAAATTCTATTTAAACGAGTTCTATAAATAATTAATAAAGAAGGTTTGCTTGTGCGGATTTGGACTGGAGTTATTGTTACAATACTTTTTCTTTGTGGATTTTCATTTGTACTACTACAAGTGACTGCAGAAATGTCTCACGTAAAATCAATTAATCAAGTACTGGATGACCATGTGAAAATTGAGGATGTTCATCTATCCACTAATAGCTATATACTCGATCGTAATAATGAATTAATTTCAGAGATTTATCGGGATTACAACAGAATTTACTTACCAATAGAAGAAATCCCCCCTCTAGTCATACATGCTTTTCTTGCTACTGAAGATAGACGTTTTTTTGAACATAAAGGCTATGATGCATCGGCAATATTTCGAGCTTTCTTTACAAACCTACGAAGTAACTCAATTGAACAAGGAGCTAGTACTGTTACCCAACAGCTAGTTCGCAACTATTATTTAGGTCATGAGCAGACCTATGACCGAAAGTTAAGTGAGCTTCTTTACGCATATCAATTAGAAAAAGTTTATGACAAGGAAGAAATTATTGAATTATATATTAATACAATATTCTTTCAAAATGGCATTTACGGATTTGAAGCAGCAAGTAGATTTTACTTTAATAAGCCAAGCAATGAACTAACACTTGGAGAAATTGCTTTTCTAAGTGCGATCCCAAATAACCCTACTCACTATAACCCGTTAAAGCATAGTGATAGAACGATTGAACGTCAAAAATGGATTCTAAATAAAATGCTTGAAGTCGAAGTTATTTCAAACGAGGAATTCAATCTCGCATTAGAGGAAACAATTGAATTAAGCGTTACTAGAAAAGTAGATATGTATCCTGATTACGTAACCTATATTCATCACGAGTTTACACAGCTAGTGGCAGAAATAGACGGGTTCAATGAAAAATTACGTTCAGCAGCTACTGACGAGTCACGTAATGATATTCAACAAAAACTAACAATTCGTGTTAATGAACTACTAGAGTCTGGAGTAACGATTCACACAGCGTTAGAACCATCTATGCAGCAAAAAGCAATAAGTACAGTAGAAAGATACCTCCCACAAGGCGATATACAAGGTGCTGTTACTGTTATTGACCATCACGCACATGAGATTGTCGCGATTACTGGTGGGAAAGATTATAAAAAGTTTGATTTCCATCGTGGCTTTCAATCATTTAGACAACCAGGCTCATCAATCAAACCACTACTTTCCTATGGTCCCTATTTGGCTGAATATGATGTTCGACTACAAAGCCCTATTAATGCCAACAACTTTTGTAAAAATGGGTATTGTCCTAGAAACTTTGGTGGGGGACAGTACGGTGATGTGACATTAGAGACAGCCTTTAAGCATTCGTATAATACTCCAGCAGTTCGAATACTAGACCGAATTGGGATTGAAAATGGTTTTAGCTATTTAGAGAAGTTTTCTTTCAGTCAAGTAGAGTCAGGAGATTATCGACTCCCAGCTGCTCTTGGTGGCTTCACATACGGAATGTCATCTCTTGAAATGTCCAATGCCTATACAACCTTTGCAAATAATGGACAATTTCAGCCCTCTTACGGAATTCGTAAAGTAACAGACTCCATGGGAGATACCATCTATGAATGGAATCCAACTAGTAAAGAAGTTTGGGACATAGCAACAAACGATAGAATGAGAACCTTGCTGTCAAAAGTTCTCACCGAAGGTACTGGTCGAAATGCAGCAATTTCAGGAGGATATGCTGGAGGAAAAACAGGAACAACCAGCAGTTACCAAGACCTTTGGTTTATTGGTTTAAACGATAACTATACAACTGGAGTTTGGGTCGGGAAAGACAAACCCGCCAGCCTCCAAAACATCTACAGCCAAACCCCTCATTTATCGATATGGAGAGAAATCATGAGGTGAAGAGACAATTTTGAGTTATGAGTTATGAGTTATCAATTACATTAAAAAAAGTAAGCCAACTGGCTTACTTTTTTTGTTTCTATAATTCATCAATCATAAATCATAATTTATAATTCACTAAAGCGGTAAGCTCGCTATGAAGCTATTGTAAAGCTTCAATAGTGCATAGACTACAGTTAAAGTAAATGTAAACCAAAAAAGTATATGGAAGAAAATCATACCAACAGTTCCTACAAACGTTAAAGAGTCACTTACTCTGTATACAAAGTAAATAAAGTAAGTAAACGTACAAATTGCAAAAAGCGCTACGAGTAATGTTATGTTTTGAACAAGAGCTAAAGAAAGAGCACTTGAAATTAAATAAATCCATGAACCAGAACGAATTTTATGTAAATCATTTCCTTCTTCATCCTTTGAGAAAAATAGGAGAGAAATTTCTATCGTCGTATCAGCAATTAATTTTAAAGCAGAAAAAAGCATAAAAAAGAAAAGCCATAATAAAAACAAGAAGGTTAGTTTTATACCACCTTCAGAAAAGAACTCCATCATTCCATCATAAATCCCTAATTCTATTAGTATTCCAACAATATACCCCTCTGTAAATAGGGCAAATGAAATACTAAATAAGACAATTGAAAAAAGCGGGAAATGACTTGTTAAATAGGCATTTTTCATAATAATATTTCGTCTCCCACGTACATCATGTTATATTTTATCTATTATACTGCATCAACTAATTTTACATACCTAAATCATATGAGGCCGCTGAAAAAGTGTGATTTTCACTTATTTCAGCGGCCTTTAAGTAATGCGCGAAGCGTTGCCTCTTTTCAAAAGCGCGCTATGAGTGGTTTTCTCATAGCAAGCGCGCAACGTGCGGAGCCATTACCACTTCTCGAATCGTCTATATTGGACTTTTTCAGTGCCCTCAAATCATATAAGTGTCATTTCTCAAAAAATCAACAGGCATAATACTACGCCTGTTGATTTTTTAGATTATACTATTTCGACATTTGATAAACAACTTCATATGAATTTAATTCACTACTTGAAGCTGGTCCTTTTTCCTTTGATTCACGCTTTTCTTGATGTGCTCTTTTAAAGGAATCACTTTCCACCCATGCTTGGAATGATTCTTTAGAATCCCACTTTGTTAAAACAACTTGCTTTCCATCTTCATTTTCATTATTTAAAAATAGATATTCAATACAACCAGGAACCTTCTTCATATTCTCTGCACTTTTTTCAAAGCGCTGAATCATTACATCCTTACCTTCTTTTGGTACATTCAACTCATTCATAACAACATACATGCATTCTTCCTCCTTTATGTAACTTACCTTCATTATACACAAGCACAGATTCTTCACAAAATGAATAACGTTTTGCATTCACAGCCCAATCATAATACACTATAATAAAGATGGACTATTTTTGGACTAACTATGTAACAAGGGAGGCAGACATTCATGGGCACGTTATTAATTTTAGGTGTTTGTGTGGCGTTTTTATCAGCTATCTTTACTGCTGGTTATGATACTAACCCACGTAAAAATTAAATAAGTAAAATGCGTAGCATCATTTCTTAAAAACAATAAGTGAAGCCACTACTTCCTTTGAGCCTAACAGCAATTACTTTTTGCTGTTAGGCGTGTAGTGCGCGGATCCGTTTTCCCTTTTAAACTTATCTTCACGCCAAAGTCAAATCTCCTACTCTAATCCTTCAAACCCCTGTTGACGTATTGCCTCATAAATTACAATTGCAGCTGTATTTGATAAATTTAAAGAACGAACTTTATCAGTTTGTGGGATCTTTAAGCAAAAATCCTTTCTTTCCTCAAGTATCTCATTCGGTAATCCTGTCGTTTCCCTACCAAATATAAAGAAAATTTCCTTGTCCTTATCACTATAATCAAAGTCACTATAATACTTTGTCCCAACTGTTTCAATAAAGTAAAAGATCCCCTTTTTATACGTAGAAAACAGCTCGTCCATCGAATCATAATAATGAATTTTCACATCTGGCCAGTAGTCACAGCCTGCTCGCTTTAACATCTTATCGTCCGTCGAAAAGCCTAACGGTCGTATTAAATGTAGTTGTGTATTCGTTCCTACACACGTTCTAGCAATATTTCCTGTATTTGCAGGAATTTCAGGTTGATACAATACAATATGTAATCCCAATCTATTACACCTCTATTTCATTTCAATAAGTATTAATTTTACTAAACAATTTCCATATAACAAAATTATTATAGCACTGTTCTTATTAATTGTCGTAGGTCAAAGTAGACATCGAGGTTGTTTCGCAGTGAAACAACCTCGAAAAGCTAGACTATTTGAAAAAATTTATATTTAATATTTGGAGTCCATGCTGTTGAGTCTTCATACTTCCAGTAACGCATTCGGCTATTAGTCGTTTGTGCATTGACTAAAGGCTCTCCATTCGCATCTTTGTCTACGACAATCGTTGTATGTTGCCATCTGCCATCTCCATTAAAATCATAGCAAATCACATCACCTGGAGATAATTCCTTAGCAGAGTGCATTTCCTTTCCTCTTAACCCTGATGTAGCACCACTTAAATACCATCGTAACGAATGTGCCACAGACCAGCTAAAGCTCCAGTTATTATCTCGATACCACCATCCTTTAGAACGATTGGGATACCCTGTCATTGGTGCTCCACCAGCTCGTAAACATTGAGAAATAAAATTTGTACAATTATCCTGAAATTTTCTATACTGTGGATTATAATCATTCCACCAACGTTCTGCATATCTTACAGCTTCTCTTCTATCATAAGTGAATCGCTCTAGTCCCTCTTCAAAATCTTCCCTTTCAATCGTTCCTATTTCCTCGTCATACTCTTTAATAACTTCAATATCATCTTTTAGCTCACCATTCCTGAAAGTTGCTTTACGCTCTTGTTGGTATTCTTCAATATAATGTTGTTCATTTTTTTCTTTAATTAAATGTTGAAAATGAAGCAAATAACTTAACACTGTCTCATTATCAGTATGCTGTTGTGAAATAACCTGACCATTGACAATCGACTTAACAATGTTTGCATTCCTATTTCTACATTGTTTCTTTTTCCGAAGAAGACATTCATGCTCAGCTATATTTACATGCCTACACCTCTCTTCACTTTTATTAACAAACCATTGATTTCGTTCCTCAGCTAATTCTTTAATGATTCGTATATTCTGACTCATTCTGCCCCTCCATTCAATCATACTCATTACAAGATATGTAGATCTCTTCATAAAAAGTAGTCTCCTACAAAAAGAGGAAAAGCTCTAGATTATTCAATAGAACAAAATCCGCAGAGAACTTTTGAAAATTTTTCCTAAAGCAAAAAAGCCAACTCAACTTATTACGTTGAATCAGCTTTTCCTGTTACGATATTTTTTCTAATGCCCCTTCTAAATGAAGAAGCGTTTGCTTTTTATCAAGTCCACCACCATATCCAACCATCGCACCATTGCTGCCAATAACTCTGTGACACGGTATTATAATTGGTAATGGATTTTGGTTATTTGCACCACCAATTGCTCTCACTGCTTTAGGTGCACCTATGTTGAGTGCCACTTGCTTATAAGACTTTGTTTCGCCATATCCGATTTCTTGTAATGCTTTCCAAACTGTTTTTTGAAAATTCGTTCCAATTATATCTAATGGAAGGTCAAAGGAATATCTACCACCTAAAAAGTATTCATTCAGCTGTTGAATGACTGAACTATTTTTTTCAAAGTCTCGAATCATTTCTCCTTTGATTCCATGTTTCTTAAACCTGCCCTTAATTGTTGGAATTGTACATTCAGCCATACCAAAATGAATATGACAAAGCCCTTTTTCTGTGGACACAATCGTTAACTTTCCTATTGGGCTATCCATTTCTTCATAGTATAGAAATGACTGTTTTGTCATCCTACATCCCTTCCTTCCAAATCCTGTTTCCATGTTTCCATTTCATTCAGCTATTCGTCTATTATAGAAAGTCCCTTTTCAATTTCTCTTAGGACTTCTTCGTCTTTTTCTGTAGTCCTAGCTTCGTATAATGCTTCTTTAACCCCTTCACCACCAATAGTTCCAAGCGCCCACGCTGCTGTTCCTCTTATAACTGGTCGTGGATCTTTCTTTAATAGATCTTGAAGTGGGTTGATTGCATTTCTATCTTTATAATGAGCTAAAGCAATTATCGCATTTCTTTGAATTGGTTTCTTTCCTCTCCATGATCCTGATATATGCCCAAATTTCTCTTTAAATTCCCGGTTACTCATGGAAAGTAGTGGAATCAATACCGGTTTTGCTATTTCAGGATCTGGCTCCATTTCTTTATGAAGATGATAGTCCTTTCCCTTATTTTCTGGACAGACCTGTTGACATGTGTCACAACCATATAATCTGTTCCCTAACTTCTTTCGATATTGCTCTGGTAAAAATCCTTTTGTCTGTGTTAAAAAAGCGATGCATTTAGTAGAATCCAATTGTCCCCCTTGGATTAAAGCACCTGTTGGACATGCGTCCACACATCGATTACACGTACCACACTGTTCTGTCACTGGTGTATCTGGAGCAAAAGAAATCGTCGTTATTAGCTCTCCTAAATATACATAGCTTCCGAATTCTGGGGTTATGATGGCGCAATTCTTTCCACTCCAACCTATCCCTGCACGCTCTGCTACTGCCCGGTCTGCTAGTTCACCTGTATCAACCATAGAAGCTACTCTAGCATTTGGGACACGTGAAATGATAAACTCCTCAAGTAATTGAAGCTTCTCTCTCAATACGTGGTGATAGTCCCTACCCCATGAGGCCCGACAAAAAACTCCTCTACGGGATGCTTTCGTACTTTTCGGTGCATCATACATTTTTGAAGGATATGCTAATGCGATTGAAATGATTGATTTAGCCTCTTCTAAAATTTTTTCAGGATGAGTTCTCTTTTCAATATCTGGCTCTTCAAACCCTGATTGATAGCTTAGCTCCTGCTGTGTCTGTAAACGACTTTTTAATTGTATGAAAGGATCTGCACTGGCAAAACCAATTTTATCGATTTCAATACTTTTACTATATGCAACTATCTCTTCTTTTAATTGGGCATTCATCATTTCTTCTCCTCCTTTCACAAAAAATATTTATATTAGTACATAAATATAAATTAAAGGATTGTTCACTTTATATGGTAAAATAATGTCACAAAATTCTAATGAGGTGACACAATGCAAGATGTTTCTATAGGCAGTAAGCTTAAAGAGCTTATCCCTGGCTTCAAAATTGGATTTATTTATTATCATGATATCGTTATCGGAGCATCACCACAAATGTTAAAAGGAAGACTCCTTTTCTTTCAAGAAGAATTAGCTCTAACGCTACAGGACAAAGAACTGGCAAGTTTTAATGGGATTAATACTTGGCGCTCTATTTTTAAGAAGGTTGGTACGGATCCAGCTCGCTATCGTCCTTCCTCAGAAGCGTTATACCGACGAATAAAAAAAGGTCATACATTAGCTCCAATAAACTCAGCAGTAGACTTAAATAACTTCTTCTCATTAAAATACGAAATACCTTTTGGAATTTATAATCTTGATAAGATAACAGCACCTATTGAGGTACGTATTGGTTCGGAAAACGACCAGTATCTTGGTATCAATGAGCGAACAAATGATATGACTAACAAAATAGTATCAGCAGATGACAAAGGAGCATTTGGAAGTCCAATAGTTGATTCCCGAAAAACAATGGTCACTGATGAAACAACGTCTGCCTTACATATCGTCTATTTACAGCACACTATGGACGCTGTCGAAGCAAATGAATTATTGACTTCTGTTGCGAAAATGTTCACAGATGTACATGGTGGAAATTACAATATTTTGTTAAAATAAACCTATAGATTAAATGTAGCGTTATTCTCCCTACATGTTTACCTATAACCTTTTATGAAAAGTTGATTATACCATGTTTAACAATGCTTAATTAAGGTAAAAGTAAATTGAAAGTAATGGAAGGAAAGGTGATTATGATGAGTCAAGAAAAAGTATCTACAGTCATTAACAAACAAATCGCAAACTGGAGTGTTTTATTCACAAAGCTTCACAACTATCACTGGTATGTAAAAGGTCCTGCTTTCTTCACTTTACATGACAAATTCGAAGAGCTTTATAATGAAGCGGCTTTACACATTGATGAATTAGCAGAACGTTTACTTGCTTTAAAAGGAACACCTGTTGCAACTCTTAAAGAGTTTTTAGAGACTGCATCAGTTCAAGAAGCAAAAGGTGGAGAAACAGCTGATGATATGGTAGGTGAAATTGTTAAAGACTTCGATACAATGATTGAAGAACTAAAAGATGGTATGGAAGCTGCTGACTCTCTTGGAGATGAAACAACAGCAGACATGCTATTAGCTATCCATCAATCATTAGAAAAACACAACTGGATGCTACGCTCATTCCTAAAATAGAAAACAACTCGTTTTCTATTTGGACAAGCTACACAACTAACAAATGCCCCTCAGGATTTTTAATAATCCTAAGGGGCATTTTTATATCCTACTTACGCTCATATGAAAATTCACTCGTCGTAATTGTCAACTGTTCAACTGTTCCTACCATCTCCTGCATTCCTCCAGAAATTTGATTAAGAACAGAAGATACAAATTCTAACTCATCTTCAAGCATAATATTTTTTTCTTTATTGTTTTGCATATTATCTACTATGTTTTCAAAGTATTGATTAATCTCACGAATGCCATTTGTCCCCTCATCAATACCATTATGAATTAGATGAATTGAATTTGAAACATTAGATACTTGTTTAGTTGTCGTTTCACAGTATAGAACTATAGTCCCTACCTCTTTATATATTTGAAAGCTAATGAAAGTAATATTAAGATACATAATAGAAGGTTTTATTAGGAGGTTGGTTGAAATGAACAAACAACAAATTGGAGATTCAAGTTTATATGTAAGTGAAATCGGACTTGGATGCATGTCACTCGGTACCGATGAAGAAAATGCAAAAAAAATTATCGATACAGCTATTTCTAATGAAATTAATTATTTAGACACTGCCGATTTATATGATCAAGGTGTAAACGAGGAGCTTATCGGTAAAGCAATCAAAGGGAAGAGAAATGACGTGATCCTTGCAACTAAAGTTGGAAATCGTTTTGAACGAGGAAAGGATGGATGGGAATGGGATCCTTCAAAGACGTATATCAAATCTGCTGTAAAAGAAAGTCTCCGACGTTTACAAACAGATTATATTGATTTGTATCAGCTTCATGGTGGTACGATAGACGATCCAATCGATGAAATCATAGAAGCATTTGAAGAATTAAAAGAAGAAGGTATTATTCGCTATTATGGAATCTCGTCCATCCGTCCAAATGTTATAAAGCAATTTTGTAAGCAATCCTCTATAATCAGTGTCATGATGCAGTACAGCATTCTTGACCGACGGCCTGAAGAGCTATTTACATTCCTTAAAGAACATAATGTAAGTGTTTTAGCTAGAGGTCCTGTCGCAAAAGGAATATTGACTGATAAATCAAGTAATAGGCTAGGTAAAGACTATCTATCTTATTCTTCCCAAGAATTAAAAAACATTAGTTCAAGCATTAAAAACATTAGTAATAAGCATTCCCTTACATCAACTGCTCTACATTACTGTCTACACGATGAAGTTGTCGCCGCTGCAGTTGTTGGTGCAAGCTCAATAGAACAAATTGAAAAGAACATCAATGCTATTAACACGCTTACACTTGCTGACGATGAGTTAAACAAAATTAAAGAAATATCGAAAGCTTCTCTTTACGAGCAGCACAGGTAAATTTCTCATAGGCAGTTGACCAAATTAAATAAAATTAGGATAGATGCCTAACCATATGACGTAGTTCTACATAGACTTATAGTGTAGCTACTAAAAAAAGGAGGCATCCATTATTATGACATTCTATGGAGCACCACAACAATTTCACGGGTATCAAGGGTACACTGGTTTTCAAGGTTATCCAACTTACTCAGGAAAGGGAAGTAGCTTTACTTTAATTGTTGTACTATTCATCCTACTAATCGTAGTAGGCTCTGCATATGGTAAATAAGTCCCGATAATATATCGTTTAATAGGCCTCAGCAGATTGCTGGGGCCCCTTTTGTAATGAGTAAGTTGGTTAGGAAACAAAGCCATTTGTAGCTACTCTGTGTAGCTTTTTTTAGTCAATTGAGGGGAATACATAAAGAGCCGTCCTTCAAATTAGAAGAACGGCTTTACATCCAACAAAGACCGCTTTGCGGTTTTTGTTCCATAATATTTATAAGTGATTCTTATTTAAAAGAAAGTATAAAACTGTTGGTAGCTTATCCAAAGAAGGGCAATGGCGTCGCACACTACGCGTCCAGCGGGAAGGACACCCACTGGACTTAAAAGATGTAGTGGCTTTGCTCATTGGATTTATTTATTTCTTCGCTGGAGGGCTGTGGATTGCTTGATCCGACAATCCTTCAACTGCTTCTAAAAATGCTTCATTAAAGCTTGGGTGAGGATATAATGGGAATGTTAAGTCCTCATCACGTCCTACCATTTCTAATGCAACTGTACCTGTACTAATCATTTCAACTGCACCAGCACCAATTGCATGGAAACCAAGTAACATATCTGTTTTGCTATCTTTGATCACTTTTACGAAACCATCTTTTTCGCCAGTAATCATCGCATAGCCGTTTCCACCAAGTGCAAATTGACCAGTTTTCACTTCATAGCCAGCTTCTTTAGCTTCTTTTTCTGTTAAGCCTACTGTCGCAATTGGAGGGACAGTATGTACAACAATCGGTAAGAATGTAAGATCTACTTCACTAGCTTCTCCTGCAATTGTTTCTGCAGCAACTTTACCTTGCTTGATTGCTTTAATAGCAAGTGATTCTCCTTCAGTCGTATCACCGATAGCAAAGATATTATCTTTTGACGTTTTCATTGTAACATCCGTTACAACATATCCAGCTTCAGATACATCTACACCAATGCGGTCTAATCCTAATGAAGAGATATTTGGTTGATTTTTTGTTGAAAGGAAAGCGTGCGTTCCTGAAACAGTTTCAGCATCCTCACCTTTTTTACAAACAAACTCAACTCCAGTATCACTACCAGAAATCGTCTCAATTGTATGGCCTCTAAGAACTTTAATTTTTGATTTCTTTAACAGACGCTTTAACTCTCTGTTAATTGAGTCATCAAAGTTAAAGTCATCTTTCGCATCATCAAGAACGATTGTTACTTTCGCTCCAAGATAATGATAGCTAGATGCTACTTCTAATGAAAGATAGTCACTTCCATAGACAACTAAGTGTTCCGGTACTTCTGATAAGCTGTAAATTTCATGAGATAAAAGAATACGCTCATGAGATACATCTAAAGGACCCTCAGCAACTGGAGTCGCACCTGTTGCGATAATCGCATGCTTAAATTGAATAATATCAAAGTTATGACCTTCTTCTACTCCAATACGCACTTCAGAGATAAAAGAAGCTGCTCCCTTTAAAATTTCAATTTTATTTGCTTGGCATAAAGATTCTACACCTTTACGTAAGTTTGTAACTACTTTCTCTTTGTATGAAGAAAGCTTACCGAAATCAAAAGATGATTCTTTAGTTGAAATTCCAATATCCTCAAGCTTCGATAATGTTGAAAGTTGTTTTGCCGCATGAGTGTGAACTTTTGATGGAATACAACCTTTGTTTAGACAAACTCCACCCATATCAGCTTTCTCTACAAGTGTTACTTGCAAACCTAATTGAGCTGCACGGATCGCCGCATTGTAACCACCCGGCCCACCACCGATAATGACCAAGTCGCGCTCTTGTACGATATCACCTACAACCATTTATACCAACTCCAATAATAGCTTTTTCGGATTTTCGATTAGATCCACGAAACGATTTGTAAATGCTACAGCCGTTGCTCCGTCAGCTACACGGTGGTCAAAGCCCATTGACATTGTCATCATTGAACGAATCGCAATTTCATCATTCTCGATAACAACTGGCATTTTCTTCGTTTTATGGAAAGCAATGATTCCAGTTTCAGGGTGATTAATGATTGGAGTTGCTCCAATACTTCCAAGTGGTCCAACATTACTAATTGTAAATGTTCCACCCTTCATTTCATTACCTGATAACTCACCAGCGATTGCCTTCTTCGTTAATTCTTTCATTTCATCATTAATTTGTTTTAATGACTTTTGGTTTACATTGTGAAGAACTGGTACAACTAATCCGTCTTCAGTATCTGTAGCTAAACCGATATTGTAATCCTTCTCTAGCTTAATCACTTCATTTACTTCATCTAGTTTCGCATTGAATACTGGGAAGTCTTTCAATGCAATAGCAATTGCTTTAATGAAG
The DNA here is from genome assembly GCF_002335805.1 of Bacillus sp. FJAT-45350. NCBI lineage: Bacteria > Bacillati > Bacillota > Bacilli > Caryophanales > Bacillaceae > Bacillus > Bacillus sp. FJAT-45350. The sequence continues at coordinate 2,712,559 of NZ_NISU01000001.1, forward strand.
AATGATACAACTGAAATATTTACGCCAGTTTCCTTTAATTCACTTCTGAACGCTAGTAAGTTCGTTAAATCAGCTTCTTCAAAGTGAGTAACGTGTGGAATTGTAAATGCTGATTGCGTCATCTTCTTCGCAATTTGTTTTCTTCTTCCACGGAACGGAATTGTTTCTACTTCTCCTGCAGTTACAGGTGCTGTTGGCGCTGACACTGATGGTTTTGCCGTAGTTGTTGCTGTCTTCTCAGTTGCTACTTCTTGTGCAGGAGCTGCTTGTTCACCGTTAATAAAACGTTGAACATCCTCATCGGTTACGCGTCCTGCTGGGCCTGTACCAGCAACTTGCTCAATATCTACACCATTTTCTCTTGCAATTTTACGAGTATATGGTGCAGCAAGAACTCTACCTGATCTTGAAGCTGGTGCTTCTACCTTTTTCGTATCTGTAACTGGCCCTTTATTCTTCTCCTCTGATGGTGCTTCTGAAGCCGCTACTGGAGCAGGTGCTGCAGCACTACCTTCTGCTTCAACAATTAACAAAGTTGTTCCTACTGATACAGTTTCTCCAGTAGGGATAATAATTTCTTTTATCGTACCAGCCGAAGGTGACGGAAGTTCAGCAACCATCTTATCTGTTTGTACTTCAACAAGTGGTTGGTCCACTTTAACTGTATCTCCTACTTTTACAAAGTAATGGATAATTTCGCCTTCTGTCATTCCTTCACCGATATCATGAAGCTTTACTTCTACCATTTTTTCCCCTCCTAAAACTCTACTACTTTCTTAATTGCATGCATTACTCTTTTTGGTGTTGGCATATAGTGATCCTCTAATGCGAAGAACGGTACTGGTACATCGTAACCTGTTACACGTTCGATTGGTGCTTTTAAGTATAAGAATGACGTATCATTAATAACTGATGCGATGTCATTGCTTAAACCACCAGTTTCATGTGCTTCATGAACGATTACGACACGACCTGTTTTTTGTACTGATTCAGCGATGATGTCTTTATCTAATGGGTAAAGTGTACGTAAATCAATTACATCACACTTAACTCCTTGCTTCTCATATTCCTCAGCTGCCTTAAGTGCTACAGGCATCATTGCTCCCCAAGAAATAAGTGTTACGTCTTCACCTTGTTTTACATACTTACCTTTACCAATTTCAACTGTGTATTTTCCTTCTGGAACCATTTCACGAGTTGCACGGTAAGTTCTCATTGACTCTAAGAATAGTACTGGATCCGGATCCTCAATTGCAGCAATTAAAAGTCCTTTAGCATCATATGGTGTTGATGGACAAACAACTTTAATTCCTGGCATATGAGTGAATAAAGCTTCCGTACTATCTGAATGAACTTCAGGTGCTCTAATCCCTGCACCATAAGGAGCACGAATTACCATAGGAACTGTGTAATGCCCCATCGTTCTCATACGAATTCTTGTTACGTGAGTCATAATTTGCTCATAAGCTGGATAAATGAAACCTAAGAATTGCATTTCAACAATTGGCTTAAATCCATTAACTGCCATACCTACTGATGTACCAACAATACCAGCTTCACTTAATGGTGTATCGACCACTCGATCCTCACCAAATAATTCCTGTAAACCGTCGGTAGCACGGAATACCCCTCCGTTTTTACCGATATCTTCACCTAGTAAAAGAACACTTTCATCTTCTTGTAGCATTGTTCTTAAACCATCCGTTACTGCTTGAACAAGCGTCAATGAGTTTTCTTTTCCTTGAGATTTCACATTTTTCAACTCCTTTTCCTTTTGAGCCAACATTTAAGCCTCACCTCGTAGCATTTGGAACTCTTCTTTTTGCTTTTTAATTGTCCACGTTGGTTCAGCAAATACATGATCAAATAAATCGTTAGTATCTGGTTTAGGGAATTTCTCCATATCTTCTACAGCTTTTTGAATTTCTTGCTCTAATTCTCCCATGATCTTGTTAACCCATTCTTCATCCCAGAAACCGTTCTCTTTCATAAAACGTTCTAATCTTCCAACTGGGTCTTTCTTTTCACGAGAATTCTCATATTTTTCTTGGTCACGATATTTCGTTGGGTCATCTGCTGTAGTATGTGCACCAAAGCGTTGTGTAACAGACTCAATTAATGTTGGACCTTCACCATCACGAGCTCTTTCTAATGCTTTCTTAACCGTGAAATAAACTGCAAAAATATCGTTACCATCAACACGCTCGCCTGGCATACCATATGCTACGCTCTTTTGAGCTACTGTTTCTGAGTTCATTTGTTTTGTAATTGGTACTGAAATTGCATACCCATTGTTTTGGTTAAAAAATACAGCTGGTGCTTTGAATACACTCGCAAAGTTTAACCCTTCATGGAAGTCACCTTCAGATGTTGCACCATCTCCAAAGTAAGCAATTGCTGCGTTTTTTGTACCTTTACGCTTTTCAGCTAAAGCAGCACCTGCAGCATGTGGTAATTGTGTTGCAATTGGTACAGCTGGAGGGAAAATATTCTTTCCTTCAGGTGGTACACAACCTTCAATACGACCATTCCAGTATAGGTACGTTCTTGCCATATTAGCACCGAACGTTAGCGTAGCTCCATGATCACGATATGTTGGGAACAACCAGTCGTTTTCTCCTAAAGCTAGCGCGCTTCCTACTTGTGAAGCTTCTTGTCCTTCAAAAGGAGCATATGTCCCTAAACGTCCTTGACGTTGTAAAGCAATCGCCTTTCTATCAAAGGTACGAATTCTCATCATGTTAAAATAAAAATGTTTAACAAGCTCTTCAGTTAACTCTGATTTAAAATCGTCGGAAACTAACTTTCCTTCTTCATCAACGATTTGAAAAATTGGGTAATCCTTTTCACTCATGCTTGTTCACCTCTCATTGAATATTTATCTTTTTAATATCTCTCTTACAAACCTTTTACATACAGTCACCATCTAGCAGTTTTACAGTCATTTTATGCATATAGTAATTTAAATAGATAATATTTTACTAGTTTAACTATTGTGATGTTTTTCTAAAATTCAAAATTATCTCTCTTTTACCACTTTAACATACTAAAAAGCGTCACTGTATATCTGGTTTAACACTGTAAAATTTAGAGACTTTACAGTATAAAAGCGATAAAGTAAACGCTTACAACGCGTGCATAAAAATACCTCCAAAACGGTCATACAGCTAGACTTTTCTTCTTGAGGGTAACATAGTTATAATCTTAATATAACAAACTTATCATCTATTTTATAAATTATCAACTACTTTCTCACGTTAAAGTAACTCAAGTATAGTAATAAGTACGTTAAACGCAAAAAGTTCTTTTTTTCTAAAAATACAGACTATTAACTAAGGAAAAATGACACCACAATTGATGTCATTTTAGGGATTTTTTTCAATTGGGATTTTGGTAGTAATTCCCTTCTTCTTCACCAGATAATACCCTTAAGGCACCAAACGCTAACGCTTCTAACTCCTCTTCCCCGGGTTGAACAAAAACAGGTGCCAAAAATTGTATTTTCTTTCTAAGGCGATTAATAATAAACTCTGAGTAACTAACTCCGCCTGTTAGTATAATTCCATCTATTTCACCATTTACTACAGTAGACATTGCCCCAATCTCTTTTGCTAATTGATATATCATTCCCTCAAGTATTTTTTGAGCGTGTATATCACCTTGTATAGCTCGCTCTTCAGCCTCTATTACACTTTTTGTTCCGAGGTACGCGTATAGGCCACCTTCCTTTGTTACTTTGCTTATCATTTCTTTTTCCGTGAATTGACCTGAATAGCAAAGGTGTATAAGCTCTTTAGATGGCAGACCTCCAGCTCGCTCAGGTGAATATGGCCCCTCATTGTTCCCATTGTTTACATCAATAATCCTGCCTTTTTCCATAGCTGCGATAGATATACCTCCACCTATGTGAGCAACTATAAAGTTAAAACACTCATATGGTCTACCTATTGTATTTGCTACTTTTCTTGAGACCGCCTTTATATTCAACGCATGGAGATGGCTTTTCCGTTCAAGCTCAGGAATACCAGAAAGTCTCGCCATATCTGTAAGCTCATCTACAACAATCGGATCGACAATAAAAGCTGCTATCCCAACACTACTTGCCAAATCATAAGCTATGATTGCCCCTAGATTAGAAGCATGTTCTCCATACTTTGCTGTTTCTAAGTCATGAATCATTTCGTTATTTACAATATACGTACCACTCTTTAATGGAGATAAGAACCCACCACGCCCAACAATCCCATCAAATTCTTCTAATAAATGGCCTTCATGGACCAGTAATTTCTCTAACTGCTGCATCCGATAGCCCTTCTGTTCTATTACTGAAGAAAAACCAGCTAACTCCTCATCTTTATGGCGAATTGTCTCATTTAAAATGATGATTTCTCCATGATAAATTGCCAGCTTGGTAGAAGTGGAACCAGGATTTATCGCTAATATTTTTAATGCATTCATGTTAGTATTTTCCTCTCTGCCGTTTATGATTCAACTAATTGATTGGAAACTGCCGTAGTCGCAAGAGCAATTGAAGCTAGTTTCGCTAACGATGAGTCAGATCTCGAGTTTAAAATTAATGGTACTCTAGCTCCTAAGACAATTCCCGCCATTGTACCACCAGCATAATACGTAATCGCTTTTCCTAATATATTACCAGCCTCGATAGTGGGAACGACCAACAAATCCGCCTCCCCGTCCACTTTACTTTCAATCCCTTTGTGGTGTAGTGACTTTTTGCTTATCGCTAAATCTAACGGTAGCGGGCCGTCAATTATTGCATTAGGATACTTACTAGATAACGTCTTTACGAGTTGAGAGCTATCCTGAGTCACAGGCATCTTTTCATTAATTCTTTCATTTGCAGATAAAAGAACGACTTTTGGTTCCGCTAACCCTAAATCTGTTAAAAACTCAATTCCATTTGAAACAATGGCTTCTCTCTCTTTTTTATTTGGAGCAATATTAAGCCCACCATCAGTCATATACGTTAGGTGGTCAACACCTGGTATTTCAAATGCAGACAAATGACTTAATAATTTATCAGTGCGTAATTTAAAATCAGGGTGCAGTACTCCCCTTAGAAATGGGGTACTATTTACTAACCCTTTCATAATAATCTCTGTCTTACCTTGTTCAGCAAGACTTGCTGCTAAGAGCGTCATTTCTTCTTCTGACTCTGTATGATGTATTTCATAAGAACTAATATCAAACTCTAGCTCCCTTGCAATTTCTTCAATTTGAACTTTGAATCCTATAAAGAACGGAGTAATCATGCCCAAATCAACAGCATCTTTCACTGCCTTCATTACATCTTCATCATGTGCTGCAGCAATACTTATGTTTACAGGAGTCCCCTTCTGCGCTTCTTTAATTACTTGTTTAAAGTTTGCATACCTCATATTCATCTCTCCATTAAATTAATTCTCTTTTGACTTATCTTACTGTACCTCCTTAAGCCTTTGCTATGAGATTTATCACACTAAAAAAATACAAGATTCATAGTTTAAAAAGTAAATCTACGGGTAATAATAGTTAGTATAAAAGAGATTAATATAAGATGACTTACATATAAAACAAATAAAAGGAGGACTTAGATATGAGTTTACAGGAGTACATAGCTAATATTAATAAGATGTTAGAAGAGGCTAAGGAGCAACTCTCTCAATCAGCAGAGCTAGACGATTATTGTAATTCATAAACTAAGCACTTACGTTCCTGTATATAAAAAATCCCCTAGAAGAGTCTAATTCTAGGGGATTTCTTTTTATATTACATCAATTGTCAATTTACCTATTTTCGTATCTTTATCATAATCAATCAATGTAATTTCCTTTCCATTTATTCTGACACTCGTCACTTCTTCTAACTGATGAATAACTAATTTCCATTCTTTCCATGATGGAGTGAAGGTTGTGTTTACATTCTCAAGTGTAATTTCAACACTTTGTTTAGAAGCTATACAACGAATCGTACTTTCGAACGACTTTCCTTTTTCATAATCAAAGGTCTTGCCATCATCTTCATAGAAATGATAACTTATTTCTTCACCCTGTTTTGGATATATATGAATCGTTACTTTCTTATCTGGGACCTCAGTTGAACGCTTAACTGAACCATGTGGAAGAATAGCACCTTCCTTCACGAAAATTGGTAATGTTTCAATGTCTGCATTTATGAGATGATGTTGCTTTCCTGTAAGCTTTTCATCGGTCCAGTAATTAACCCAGTTACCTTCAGGCAAGTAAACAACACGGTGAAAAGTATCTGGCGTTAAAATCGGTGCAACAATAACTTGCTCACCAACCATGAATTGATCAGATAAGTTAAATGTATTTTCATCTGTTGGGTATTCCATTACTAGTGGTCGCATAACTGGTACACCTGTTTTACTTGCTTCTTTAAAAAGTGTATAGAGGTGTGGCATCCAAACATACCTTTGTTCAATATATTTTTTTACGTTTTTCTCTACTTCTTCTCCAAATGACCAAGGCTCTTGTCTTACTGTATCTAGTGCACTATGATTTCTAAAATAAGGGGTAAACGTACCAAACTGTGTCCAACGTGCTAATAGCTGCCCTGTAGCATCATGAGCAAAGCCTCCTACATCAGGACCACAGAACGGAACACCTGACATCCCCAGGTTCATACACATCGGCAGTGCCATTTGCAAATGCTCCCAGAAGCTTCGGTTATCACCCGTCCAAACTGTTCCATAACGTTGAACACCAGCATAACCAGCACGTGTTAATAGAAATGGACGCTTTCCGTTTAACTGTTTTTTCAACCCTTCGTACGTGGATTCGCCCATAAAAAATCCATATACATTATGTAGCTCACGATGTGTTTTTGGTTGGCCATCGTTTCCATGCATCACTTTTACATCCATTGTTTTTGTTTCGTTAAACACAGCAGGCTCGTTCATGTCATTCCAAATGCCCTCTATTCCTAACTCAGTATAAAATTTATGCTTCTCTCCCCACCATTTTCGCACATGTGTATTAGTGAAATCAGGGAAAGCACTGTTACCAGGCCACACCTCACCAAAGTAAATATTTCCTTCGATATATTTACAGAAGTTATCCTTCTGAATTCCCTCTTGATAGATTGAATACTCAGGATCCTCTTTCACACCAGGATCTACAATCGGCACAACATGAATTCCTATATTCTGTAAATCTCGAATAAGAGCTTCTGGATTAGGAAAACGCTCTTCATCAAATGTAAACACACGATACCCGTCCATATAATGAATATCTAAGTATACAGCATCAATAGGAATTTCTTTTTCAAGAAATTGACTTACAAGTTCACGTACTTCCTTCTCCGTTTCATAGCTATAGCGTGATTGATGATAGCCAAGAGCCCACTTAGGAGGAAGAGGCATTCTACCTGTAATCGTAGTATATTGTTCAAGCACGTCTTTTGGACTTGGACCTAGAAAGACATAATAATCTATCTGACCACCTTCAGCCCAAAATGAGTACATTTCCGTAGATGTTTTCATATCAAATGCTGTTTTAAACGTGTTATCAAAGAAAATTCCGTGTGCTTTTCCATCCCTCACCGTCATAAAGTATGGAATTGATTGATATAATGCATCAATTTCAGGATTATGTGGTGCAAATACATCCGAGTTCCACATCGTCATTTTCTCCCCACGTTTATCAAGAAAACTCGTCTTCTCTCCAAATCCATAGAAGTGGTCATCCTCGTCCATTTCTTTAAAACATATTACTTCCTTCTTTTCATTAAAGCCCATCCCGTGCTCATTCTCACTTACTAATAGCCTACAAGCATCATTATATATTGAAATTCGTAGAGGAGACTTTGTTACTGAAAGCTTTAATTTTTTACTATGAATTTCGACTAAACCTTTGTCTTCTTGAATAGAAAAGCCAATACTCTCTGGTTCTTTAATTACGGCAAAACTCGTAGCTAACGATGGCTTTTCTTTTGGGTTCATGATAATACGTACAATGTCAGCACGAATAAAGAAAATTGTAACAAACCCATTCTCACATACAATCTGAACGGACTGATTTTCTTTTTTATACGAAACTAATGCTCCAACATCCTGATAATTAGTTCCTTTAAGCTGCTTTTTCTTTCCTGGGTGTATGGCGAAGCTTGAATCTTCCATTGCAGTTCCTCCAATCACATCACTTACATAGTAATTTACACATAGTGTATTCGATTACCTTGTTAAATAATTACTTTAGAAAAGAAAAGAGGCTAGGACAAAAGATTCTTTTGACCTTTTGTCCTAGCCTCGAAGCGATTAGCGGAGTCTCTACATCTTTTAAAAGGCTTGAAAGGAGTGATTTTCTCCTTTCAAGGCGCGTAGTGAACGGAGTCATTGCATCCTCTATTGAAGACTTGTGTCCCAACCTTTATTAGCTTGAATGCTAGTTTTATTTGTCAGAATATACTTCTTCAAATATTCCTACTACATCTTCAACTGTTAGTGAATGCGTACCTGCTAAGACCCCCGATTCACCCCCACCGATACGAATCGTTTCTTCTGCCATTAGGCGAATGTCGCTAAGGTTTATACCTACATTTTCAAGCGTATCATATCCATTCAATTCCTTAAACCAATGAACAACCGCTTCAATTGTTTTTTCTGCAGCCTGTTCATCGTGTTCAGCACTATCACAGCTATGTGTAAGATATCAAATTCAACTACAAGAGTAAAATAACATGTTTTTTACAATTCAAAAGGAGAGTAGATCACTACTCTCCTTTTGAACGATTATTTTAAAATGTCATGGTCAACATAACGTTCTCCATTAAGCTGACTAACTACATTAAATGCAACCTTTGCTCCATCACCAGCAGTAATGATTGTGTGAACACTAACTCCTGCTACTGTACCCGCTGCCCAAATTCCTTCAACATTAGTTTTACCTTCAGAATCTACATCAATTACAGTCTTTATTCTTGGTTCACTACCATCTTTCGTACTAACTCCTACTGATTCTGCTAGATTAACTGCAACACCAGTAGCTATAATTACATGCTTTGCTTCGTACGATTGGTCTTCTGTTTCTACTTTAAATCCACCGTCTGTTTTTGAAATTGATTCAACAGTTGTCTCTACTAATTCAGAACCAAACTTAGTTGCTTGTTTCTTCCCTGTTTCAAGTAAATCAGGACCTGAAACTTCCATTACTCCATAATGATTTTCTACCCAAGCTCTTGCTGTCATGCTTTTGTTATTATCAACTAATAAAGTCTTCTTTCCTGCCTTTGCAGTAATAAGTGCAGCACTTGCCCCAGCAGGACCTGCGCCAATAATTGCGATATCGTACATAAACTAACACTCCTTTTTCTTAATAAAGTGAGATACTATAATTAAAACTTAGCAGCTACTTTTGCTGCAGTTTGTAACCCTTCTTCAATAATTGCTTCTGCTTTATCAGGGAACTGATTATGACCTTCAATAATTACATCCGTTGTCTCTTGAACTCCCCAGAAGTTAAACATAGTTTTCACAAAATTTACTGCCATTTCTGCAGATTGAGCAGGACCTTCTGAGTACACTCCACCTCTTGCATTTAATAGAGCAACCTGTTTATCAGGTATTAGACCGACTGGACCTTCAGCTGTATATCGGAATGTCTTACCAGCTTGAGCTAAATAGTCTAAATAAGTGTGTAATACAGCAGGCACCGTAAAGTTCCATAGCGGGAATGCAATTACTACCTTATCTGCTTCAAGGAATTGATTTAAATATTTTATTACTAAATCAGTTGCTTCCTTCTCTGAAGAAGTTAAATCTATCCCATTAGCAAGCTTATACATACCATTAATCTTATCTGTATCATAGTAAGGTAGATTTTCTTTAAATAAATCAAGTTCAGTTACAGTATCTTCAGGGTGTGATTCTTTATAACTTTCAAGAAAAGCTTGATAAAGCTTTACACTCACCGCTTGTTCAATTGGTCTTGAATTAGCTTTAATAAATAATACATATGCCATTAAAAATACCTCCAGTAATATAATTAAGTTGTTATAGCAACCTTATAGCTCCATTAAGTTGTCATAGCAACTAAAATAGATAAATGTCCAATTATCTATTAGTTTGGACATTTATATTAATTTTTGAAAGAATTCGTTCTAATTCATCTAACTCTTCTTTTGAAATACCATTACAAACTACCTCATTAAACTCTTCTGCGATAGGAATTATTTCTTCACCAAGTTCTTTACCACTTGGAGTAAGATAGAGTCTTACAGAACGACGATCATCTTGACAATTGCTTCTTCTAATGAAGCCTTTTTTCTCAAGACTAGAAGCCATTCTTGCAATATTCGTCTTATCCTTAGCAAGCTTTTCTACAAGTTGATTCTGAGTCAAGCCATCCTTTTCCCAAAGAAGCATCATAATCAAATTCTGCTCTGGAGCCAGATTGAATTCAGCTAACTTACTTTTAATAAAGCTAGTAAGGAACAAATCTGTTTTATGAATTTTAATACTTATATAGTCTTGTAAAGATAATTTCAAATGAATCCCTCTCTAAAAATAGTTGCTATACATACTATTTATATGGTTTAGTATAATTAATGGCAATACCGTTGTCAATTAATAAGACTCTCGTAGTGTTTTCTGTTTTTTTAATTACCTAGTTCCACTGTTTTATAAAAGCAAAAAAACCTCTAAGCAATAACTTTATCGGAAATAAAATTAGTTCAGGTATGAAAAATAGTACATCTAGGACCCAATCCCATTTCCCTTCCTTCCTATTTTTCCTTTTCATTATCTCACCCCAACAGATGATTTATTCTCCAGAATAAGCTCAATACTACCTAATTATATTACCATTTATAGGTTATTTTAAATAAAAAAGAGCCTCAGCAATATCCTGAAACTCTTACTTTTAAACAAAATTTATTTAAAAATTTAAAAATGAACAACCTTTTGAATTCCTTTTTGGATACGAGCAGCTGTCGGTATATAATGTTTCTCTAATGCCCAAAAAGGTACATGAACATCTGCCCCAGTTACCCGCTCTACTGGTGCTTTCATATATAAGAATGACGTGTCATTGATAATAGATACAATATCGTTTCCAAGGCCACCCGTTGACTGTGCCTCATGAACGATAACACAGCGTCCTGTTTTTTGAACTGATTCTGCAATTATGTCTTTATCAATTGGGTACAATGTACGTAAATCGATTACATCGCAAGATACTCCACCTTTTTCCGCCTCTTCGGCAGCTTTTATCGCAATTGGCATCATCGCACCCCATGCGATAATAGTTACATCTTCGCCTTCTTTTACTTTTTCTCCTTTTCCAATTTCAATAGTATACTTCCCTTCTGGAACATCCCCACGTACTGAACGATAAGAATGAAGTGCTTCTAAAAACAATACCGGGTCAGGGTCTTCAATCGCTGAAATTAATAAACCCTTTGCATCATGGGGAGTTGATGGACAAACAACTTTAATTCCCGGCATATGAGTAAATAAAGCCTCCACACTATCAGAGTGAATTTCCGGAGCACGTACACCAGCTCCATAAGGGGCACGAATTACCATAGGAACTGTAAATTCTCCTAATGAACGATAACGCATACGTGTTGCATGAGTCATTATTTGTTCGTAGGCAGGATAAATAAAGCCAGCAAATTGTATTTCAGCAATTGGCTTCATTCCATTCATCGCCATTCCGATCGATGTACCAATAATGCCTGCTTCACTTAATGGCGTATCAAATACTCGCTCCTCACCAAACTCTGCTTGAAGTCCATCAGTTGCACGAAATACGCCCCCATTCTGTCCAACATCTTCACCTAAAATGATTACTTCTTCCTGTTCTTGAAGCATTACACGCATACCATCTGTAATTGCTTGAATAAATGTTAGCTGTTTCGTCTTTGCCATCGTTACCATTTATACTTCACCTCGCAAATGCTTTAAGTACTGTTCCTTTTGCTCTTTGATAGTCCAAGTAGACTCTTCAAACATATAATCATAGATATGATTTATATCAGGTGGTGGCATCGTTTCCATTTCTTTAACCGCAGCGTCCACTTCTTTTGTCGATTCATCTTGTACTTGTTGTGCGTAAGCTTCTTCCCAGTACCCGTACTCTTTCATGAATAATTCTAGGCGTGTAATTGGGTCATTTTCTCTCCGCTTTTCACTTTCATCCTGGTCACGATATTTACTAGGGTCATCTGCCGTTGTATGCGCACCATATCTCCAAGTCATCGCTTCAATAAGAGTTGGACCCTCACCATTACGAGCACGCTCCACTGCCTTCTTCGTTTCAAAATAAACAGCAAAGATATCATTACCATCAATTCGAACACCAGGAATTTCATAAGCAACTGACTTTTGTGCAATCGTACTTGAATTCATTTGCTTCCAGATTGGCAGTGAAATAGCATAATTATTGTTCTGATTAAAAAATACAACAGGTGCTTTAAAGACACTAGCGAAATTTAACCCTTCATGGAAATCACCTTCAGATGTAGCTCCATCACCAAAGTAAGAAATAGCTACTTGACCAGTACCTCGTTTCTTCGCTGCCATTGCCGCACCTGTTGCTAATGGTAATTGAGTCGCAATCGGAACAGATGGAGGTAAAATCTTCTTTCCTTTAGGTGGTACATTCCCCTCTACTCTTCCATTCCATGAAGATAAAATAGAATAAGAGTTTCCAAATGTAATACTTGCAGCATGGTCTCTATAGGTAGGAAACATCCAATCATTTTCATCTAATGCATAGGCACTACCAACCTGAGCTGCCTCTTGCCCTTCAAATGGAGGATATGTACCAAGACGTCCCTGACGCTGAAGACTTTTTGCTTTCCGATCGAATATTCTCATACAAACTAACTGACGGTAGAACTTTTTAACTAACTCCTCAGAGATAGCGCTTTTATATAAATCTGTGACAAACTTACCTTGATTATCAATAACTTGAATGATAGGAAATTGAGTATTATAATCTGTACTATTTGTAGCCGGTCGAATTTTTGTTTCAGTCAATTCAAACACCCCTTCGTAATCAAAAGAAAGAATTTTCAAAACCTTGTGATTACAAATAGTAATACAAATAAAAAATTCTCGCAAATACCTAATTTAAAGCTTTTAAACTTTTAGGTAGTAAACTAGCGCAGTGGGTAGATAACCCGTTTTATGAATTAGAGAATTTCGACAAAAAAAGCACTCACATCGATGGTAAGTACTTCCCTCTTACTATATAGTCATAACTATATAACTGTTCACCTTTAAAATATGCAGTACTACTTAAGTATCCTTGAAAATTTATTGACTGATATCCTCAGAAGAGTTAAACTATACATAGGCATGAGTGGTTTATCGGGTAGGTGCAAGTCACCTCGAAGGTAGGGTGCTCTTTTTTTATAGCTACTATTTTAAAATGTAATGGTCGGTTTTAAATTACATTGACACTTATTGAAGAAACTGATATTATTAATTTTGTTAGTTTAAATATGCCGGTATGGCGGAATTGGCAGACGCGCACGACTCAAAATCGTGTTCCTTCTGGAGTGTCGGTTCGACCCCGACTACCGGTACCATTTTTATACATAACTACAATAGCATATACAACGCCTTTCTACATATGTAGAAAGGCGTTTTTTGGTTTATAATTTACCAAACTGTCTATATTAGTAGTTACCATTTTACTTTCTATTTACTAAAGTTGTAATAACATAGGAAAACATTGCAGTTATGAAAATCAAAGCAGGTGTGTAATGTAAAACAAGGAAATCAAACCAATAAGGGTCAAACATCGAATGTCCCACAACTCGATGTTGTCTATAAAACCATACTACAACAATTCTTTCGAATATTACTACAATAGAAATCGGTAGAAATAAAAACCAAAATGTGTACTTACGAAATAAATTGTACATTTATTAATCCAACCTTTATCGTATTAAATTTATTAGAGTACTTTTTGCTGTTCTTCGACAAATGGTACATTACTTAACTTTAAAAAACTACTATCTATTCTTCCATATCAACAAAAGTAATATGATTTGATAAATTTTTGACCACAAAAAAAAGACAACTCATTAAGAGATATTGTCTTTGTCTTTTATGTAAATAAATGGTACCGAGGGCCGGACTTGAACCGGCACGATAGTCACCTACCGCAGGATTTTAAGTCCTGTGTGTCTGCCAATTCCACCACCCCGGCTAGGACTAATTATGTATATGGAGGCGGCACCCGGATTCGAACCGGGGGATAAGGGTTTTGCAGACCCGTGCCTTACCACTTGGCTATGCCGCCTTCTTATTTTAAAAATTGGAGCGGAAGACGAGATTCGAACTCGCGACCCCCACCTTGGCAAGGTGGTGTTCTACCACTGAACTACTTCCGCTTATATGGCTGGGCTAGCTGGATTCGAACCAGCGCATGACGGAGTCAAAGTCCGTTGCCTTACCGCTTGGCTATAGCCCAATATTGGCAGGGGCAGTAGGAATTGAACCCACACCGGAGGTTTTGGAGACCTCTGTTCTACCTTTAAACTATGCCCCTATTGAGTTAAATGGTGGAGGGGGACGGATTCGAACCGCCGAACCCTAAGGAGCGGATTTACAGTCCGCCGCGTTTAGCCACTTCGCTACCCCTCCATAATTAAAAATACATTATATATTATACCATATGAATCCAGATTAGAAAAAGTGATAATTAATTATAATTCTTCTTTTTTATTTATAGTGGTGCCGGCAAGAGGACTTGAACCCCCAACCTACTGATTACAAGTCAGTTGCTCTACCAGTTGAGCTACACCGGCAATAAAATGGTGGCTCAGGACGGAATCGAACCGCCGACACATGGATTTTCAGTCCATTGCTCTACCGACTGAGCTACTGAGCCATATCTGCATTAAAGAATTAAATGGCGGTCCGGACGGGACTCGAACCCGCGACCTCCTGCGTGACAGGCAGGCATTCTAACCAACTGAACTACCGGACCAGATAAATTTTAGTGAAATCGACGATGTAGGATTTGCTCCTGCGGTTACTCGTCGCAAAAAACTACAATGATGCTTAATCAGGAAGCTTACGTTTTTGGTTGCGGGGGACGGATTTGAACCGCCGACCTTCGGGTTATGAGCCCGACGAGCTACCAGACTGCTCCACCCCGCGTCGTTATTAGTATGAAATATGGTGGAGGATGACGGGATCGAACCGCCGACCCCCTGCTTGTAAGGCAGGTGCTCTCCCAGCTGAGCTAATCCTCCGAAGTATTGATGAAGTCAAATCAGAGTAGACCCCTGTTTCTTCCTCTTCTAATTTAATCAAGTTGTCTATGCGTCGAAACAACTCGTAGAATATTCTATGAAGTAATGCTCGTAGCTGAGCTAATCCTCCATATTTATATGGTGACCCGTACGGGATTCGAACCCGTGTTACCGCCGTGAAAGGGCGGTGTCTTAACCGCTTGACCAACGGGCCATCTAAATTAATAGTAAATCCTGGCGGAGAGCGAGGGATTCGAACCCTCGAGACGGCTTTTGACCGCCTACACGATTTCCAATCGTGCTCCTTCGGCCAACTCGGACAGCTCTCCAATTGGCTCCACAGGTAGGACTCGAACCTACGACCGATCGGTTAACAGCCGATTGCTCTACCACTGAGCTACTGTGGAAAAATATAAACCTAGCAACGTCCTACTCTCGCAGGGGGAAGCCCCCAACTACCATCGGCGCTGAAGAGCTTAACTTCCGTGTTCGGCATGGGAACGGGTGTGGCCTCTTCGCCATCATCACTAAGTCAACCACTCTGTGATACTTCCTCGCAAGACTTGCGACGAGTAACCGCAGGAGCAGATTTCTTCGCTGAAATTGCTTTCAACTGAGAGTTGTTCTCTCAAAACTAGATAGTGTTATATATGCAGGTCGTCGAATTCATTTCAACCTTAGAAAATTGGATAAGCCCTCGACCGATTAGTATCTCTCAGCTCCACATGTCACCATGCTTCCACCCGAGACCTATCAACCTCATCATCTCTAAGGGGTCTTACTTACTTAACGTAATGGGAAATCTCATCTTGAGGGGGGCTTCATGCTTAGATGCTTTCAGCACTTATCCCGTCCACACGTAGCTACCCAGCTATGCTCCTGGCGGAACAACTGGTACACCAGCGGTGTGTCCATCCCGGTCCTCTCGTACTAAGGACAGCTCCTCTCAAATTTCCTACGCCCGCGACGGATAGGGACCGAACTGTCTCACGACGTTCTGAACCCAGCTCGCGTACCGCTTTAATGGGCGAACAGCCCAACCCTTGGGACCTACTTCAGCCCCAGGATGCGATGAGCCGACATCGAGGTGCCAAACCTCCCCGTCGATGTGGACTCTTGGGGGAGATAAGCCTGTTATCCCCAGGGTAGCTTTTATCCGTTGAGCGATGGCCCTTCCATGCGGAACCACCGGATCACTAAGCCCGACTTTCGTCCCTGCTCGACTTGTAGGTCTCGCAGTCAAGCTCCCTTATGCCTTTGCACTCTACGAATGATTTCCAACCATTCTGAGGGAACCTTTGGGCGCCTCCGTTACTGTTTAGGAGGCGACCGCCCCAGTCAAACTGCCCACCTGACACTGTCCCCGAACCGGATCACGGTCCTAGGTTAGAATTTCAATACAGTCAGGGTAGTATCCCACCGACGCCTCCACCGAAGCTTGCGCTCCGGTTTCCAAGGCTCCTACCTATCCTGTACAAACTGTACCAAAATCCAATATCAAGCTACAGTAAAGCTCCATGGGGTCTTTCCGTCCTGTCGCGGGTAACCTGCATCTTCACAGGTAATATAATTTCACCGGGTCTCTCGTTGAGACAGTATCCAAGTCGTTACACCATTCGTGCGGGTCGGAACTTACCCGACAAGGAATTTCGCTACCTTAGGACCGTTATAGTTACGGCCGCCGTTTACTGGGGCTTCAATTCAAAGCTTCTCCCGAAGGATAACCTCTCCTCTTAACCTTCCAGCACCGGGCAGGTGTCAGCCCCTATACTTCGCCTTGCGGCTTCGCAGAGACCTGTGTTTTTGCTAAACAGTCGCTTGGATCTTTTCACTGCGGCTCTCTCGGGCTTGCACCCTAACAGAGCACCCCTTCTCCCGAAGTTACGGGGTCATTTTGCCGAGTTCCTTAACGAGAGTTCTCCCGAGCGTCTTAGAATTCTCTTCTCGCCTACCTGTGTCGGTTTGCGGTACGGGCACCTCTCACCTCGCTAGAGGCTTTTCTTGGCAGTGGAGGATCAGGAACTTCGCTACTATTATTTCGCTCGCCATCACAGCTCAGCCTTTACGATAAGCGGATTTTCCTACTTACCAGCCTAACTGCTTGGACGCACATATCCATCAGTGCGCTTACCCTACCTTACTGCGTCCCCCCATTACTCAAACGGTGAGGAGGTGGTACAGGAATATCAACCTGTTGTCCATCGCCTACGCCTTTCGGCCTCGGCTTAGGTCCCGACTTACCCTGAGCGGACGAGCCTTCCTCAGGAAACCTTGGGCTTTCGACGGAGGGGATTCTCACCCCTCTTTTCGCTACTCATACCGGCATTCTCACTTCTAAGCGCTCCACCAGTCCTCTCGGTCTGACTTCGCAGCACTTAGAACGCTCCCCTACCACTGACACCTAAGGTGTCAATCCATAGCTTCGGTGATACGTTTAGCCCCGGTACATTTTCGGCGCAGAGTCACTCGACCAGTGAGCTATTACGCACTCTTTAAATGGTGGCTGCTTCTAAGCCAACATCCTGGTTGTCTGTGCAACTCCACATCCTTTTCCACTTAACGTATACTTTGGGACCTTAGCTGATGGTCTGGGCTGTTTCCCTCTTGACTACGGATCTTAGCACTCGCAGTCTGACTCCCGAGGATAAGTATTTGGCATTCGGAGTTTGACTGAATTCGGTAATCCTGTGGGGACCCCTAGTCCAATCAGTGCTCTACCTCCAATACTCTCACCTCGAGGCTAGCCCTAAAGCTATTTCGGGGAGAACCAGCTATCTCCGAGTTCGATTGGCATTTCACCCCTACCCACACCTCATCCCCGCATTTTTCAACATGCGTGGGTTCGGGCCTCCATTCAGTGTTACCTGAACTTCACCCTGGACATGGGTAGATCACACGGTTTCGGGTCTACGACGGCGTACTGTAATCGCCCTATTCAGACTCGCTTTCGCTACGGCTCCGCATTATCTGCTTAACCTTGCACGACATCGTAACTCGCCGGTTCATTCTACAAAAGGCACGCCATCACCCGTAAATGGGCTCTGACTACTTGTAGGCACACGGTTTCAGGATCTGTTTCACTCCCCTCCCGGGGTGCTTTTCACCTTTCCCTCACGGTACTGGTTCACTATCGGTCACTAGGGAGTATTTAGCCTTGGGAGATGGTCCTCCCAGATTCCGACGGGGTTTCACGTGTCCCGCCGTACTCAGGATCCACTCTGGAGGAAACGAAGTTTCGACTACAGGGCTGTTACCTTGTTTCGCGGACCTTTCCAGGTCGCTTCATCTACTTCGTTTCTTTCTTACTCCGTATAGAGTGTCCTACAACCCCAAGAGGCAAGCCTCTTGGTTTGGGCTATATTCCGTTTCGCTCGCCGCTACTCAGGAAATCGCATTTGCTTTCTCTTCCTCTGGGTACTTAGATGTTTCAGTTCCCCAGGTCTACCTCCACATACCCTATGTATTCAGGTATGGGTACCATCCCATTACGGATGGTGGGTTCCCCCATTCGGAAATCTCCGGATCAAAGCTTACTTACAGCTCCCCGAAGCATATCGGTGTTCGTCCCGTCCTTCATCGGCTCCTAGTGCCAAGGCATCCACCGTGCGCCCTTTCTAGCTTAACCATGACAAAACATAATTGCTAATTGCAAATTACGAATTGCTAATTAAAACCTTAAAGGTTCGTCAGCGTGTAATCGCTAAGGCGATTACACTTAAATGAATTCTTGACTTCTCAAGTAAAACTCAATCGATAAACGATCAAATTATACTAGTTGCATATATAAATCACTATCTAGTTTTCAAAGAACAAGGCTACTACATTGAGTAGCTTCTTTGCTGCCTTGCGACGAGTAATCGCAGGAGCAAATGTATTTGTTGAGAGATTTATTCTCTCAAAACTGAACGACAAAAGTCCGAAGCGTCGAACAACACATAATGTGAAGTCCGTCGACTAGAGTTAAATACTCCATAGAAAGGAGGTGATCCAGCCGCACCTTCCGATACGGCTACCTTGTTACGACTTCACCCCAATCATCTGTCCCACCTTAGGCGGCTGGCTCCAAAAGGTTACCCCACCGACTTCGGGTGTTACAAACTCTCGTGGTGTGACGGGCGGTGTGTACAAGGCCCGGGAACGTATTCACCGCGGCATGCTGATCCGCGATTACTAGCGATTCCGGCTTCATGTAGGCGAGTTGCAGCCTACAATCCGAACTGAGAATGGCTTTATGGGATTGGCTCAACCTCGCGGTTTCGCTGCCCTTTGTACCATCCATTGTAGCACGTGTGTAGCCCAGGTCATAAGGGGCATGATGATTTGACGTCATCCCCACCTTCCTCCGGTTTGTCACCGGCAGTCACCTTAGAGTGCCCAACTGAATGCTGGCAACTAAGATCAAGGGTTGCGCTCGTTGCGGGACTTAACCCAACATCTCACGACACGAGCTGACGACAACCATGCACCACCTGTCACTTTGTCCCCCGAAGGGGAAAGCCCTATCTCTAGGGTGGTCAAAGGATGTCAAGACCTGGTAAGGTTCTTCGCGTTGCTTCGAATTAAACCACATGCTCCACCGCTTGTGCGGGCCCCCGTCAATTCCTTTGAGTTTCAGCCTTGCGGCCGTACTCCCCAGGCGGAGTGCTTAATGTGTTAACTTCGGCACTAAGGGCATCGAAACCCCTAACACCTAGCACTCATCGTTTACGGCGTGGACTACCAGGGTATCTAATCCTGTTTGCTCCCCACGCTTTCGCGCCTCAGCGTCAGTTACAGACCAGAGAGTCGCCTTCGCCACTGGTGTTCCTCCACATATCTACGCATTTCACCGCTACACGTGGAATTCCACTCTCCTCTTCTGTACTCAAGTCTCCCAGTTTCCAATGACCCTCCACGGTTGAGCCGTGGGCTTTCACATCAGACTTAAAAGACCGCCTGCGCGCGCTTTACGCCCAATAATTCCGGACAACGCTTGCCACCTACGTATTACCGCGGCTGCTGGCACGTAGTTAGCCGTGGCTTTCTGGTTAGGTACCGTCAAGGTGCCGCCCTATTTGAACGGCACTTGTTCTTCCCTAACAACAGAGCTTTACGACCCGAAGGCCTTCATCGCTCACGCGGCGTTGCTCCGTCAGACTTTCGTCCATTGCGGAAGATTCCCTACTGCTGCCTCCCGTAGGAGTCTGGGCCGTGTCTCAGTCCCAGTGTGGCCGATCACCCTCTCAGGTCGGCTACGCATCGTCGCCTTGGTAAGCCACTACCTTACCAACTAGCTAATGCGCCGCAGGCCCATCTTGTAGTGTTAGCCGAGGCCAACTTTAAGATAACACGCATGCGCGAATTATCTAACATCCGGTATTAGCTCCGGTTTCCCGAAGTTATCCCAGTCTACAAGGCAGGTTGCCTACGTGTTACTCACCCGTCCGCCGCTAACGTCCGGGAGCAAGCTCCCTTCAGTCCGCTCGACTTGCATGTATTAGGCACGCCGCCAGCGTTCGTCCTGAGCCAGGATCAAACTCTCCTTAGAAAGTGTGATATAAGCTCACTGTCACAAACGTGACGTTTCGATTTTAAAAAATCGAGAAAATTAACGAGATGTGTTTACATCTCTTTTACGCTTGGCTTTTGTCTTGTTCAGTTTTCAAAGAACAAATGATTAACCGCTCGATAGCGACTTTAATAATATAACACTTTAATCATTTTGTGTCAAACATAATTTTGATTTTTTTAAAACCAAAATCACCTCGTCTTTTCAGCGACGCTTATTAATATAACATGTCGAATACTCGCGGTCAATACTTTCTCTTTTTTTATCTACAATAATATTTTCTGTGATAAATACCTTTCGCTTTTGTTTCCTTTAACGTAGTCTGAATCTTATTCTTTTGAACAAGATATTCAATAAGAAGTTCTAGGTCAACACTGTAATCCTTTAATTCATAATGACTCATCAATTCATTAATCGACCACGACTCTTCCTTAGTCTTCATAATGTCAATTATATGTTTACACCCCAAATCCATCTTCGTTCCAATGGTAAATTCATTAGCAATTAATAGTAGCTCGACTCTTTTTTCTATCGGTTCATTCCCCACAATTAATTCATGGTATAGCTTATATGTTTCTGGTTCGATATGCTTAACTTGTTTCCATACCGTCACTTCCGGATAAAACCCACTTTCTATCACTGCCAACCGAGCTTGGTGGTGTAAGGCATGCATAATACTATTAAAAGCATCTAAATAGTTCCCCGAGTGATAAAAAGACTTACTATCTTCAAAACGTCGAACAAGCTTCGCGAACTCTATCCCTATTTTTTTCTTCCTGTCTCCTACAGGGAATTGTCTTACCCTATCCTTCATTGAAGCAACTGTTTCATTTCGGTCGAATAAGATCTTCCCATTAAAAAACCAGTCAATAAATCTACGATTGCTTCCAGATATACCCCAACAGTTAATCGTATTTCGGTCAACCTGATGCATCGCAACCTTTTTATCTTCGTACTTATAATGTTTAACGAACCATGGATCCTCTACTATGTCCTTTACAACAATCAATATTACATCAAAGCGGTCAGTAACAGATTCGCATAAAAACTCCCTCTCTACCATTAGAATACCAAGCGTATCCGTTTCTCCTGCTTTATCTTGGTATAATTGTCTTAGTAGTGATTCCATTGTTACCTGCTCCTCTCTAAGTTAAAACAAAATTCTTCGTAAATAATTTTCTATGAGGGATAATTTCGACACAAAAAAGTAGAACCCTCTTTTCATTTTTAGTAGTGCATTTTATAGCTTCAATTCTGTAAGAATAATCATAAAAAACTTCGTTACTTATTTCGACACAGACTCGCACCATGGTAATTAATATCGTTTTTCTCTTGTCCTACTGTATGCTATACTGTTAATCAGGAGGGAATAACTCTATGGGAATAAAATATACAAACAAAATAAATAAAATACGCACGTTTGCATTATCGCTAGTTTTTATCGGTATCGTCGTTATGTACGTCGGCATCTTCTTTAGGACTTCTCCACTAGTGATGAGTTTAACAATGTTACTCGGTTTCCTTTTTGTCATCGGTAGTACAGTTGTTTACTTTTGGATTGGTATGCTCTCAACAAAAACAGTACAAGTGACATGCCCTTCTTGTAGTAAGAAAACTAAAATGCTTGGACGAGTTGATGCTTGCATGCATTGCGACGAACCATTAACATTAGACCCTTCCTTAGAAGGAAAAGAATTCGATGAAAAATACAATAAAAAACAAGTAAAAAGCTGAACCCAACTTGGGCTCAGCTTTTTTTCAGAAAATTAATGTGTCTCTTTTCCATTACATTCCGTACAAGTCCCATAAATCTCCATTCGATGAGAACTCACTTTAAATCCAGTTACATGCTCTGCAAGAGTCTCAACCTCATCTAAACCTGGGTAATGGAAATCTACAATCTTCCCACAACTTTCGCAGATAACATGATAATGATCTGAAGTCACACAATCGAACCTACTTGAAGAATCACCATATGTTAATTCTTTGACAATCCCAACTTCTTTAAACACTCTAAGATTATTATACACCGTTGCCACACTCATATTTGGGAATTTCCCTTCAAGTGCCTTATATATTTCGTCTGCTGTAGGATGCGTCATTGATTCAAACAAATATTCGAGTATGGCATGACGTTGCGGGGTCATGCGAACCCTTGTACTTTTCAGAGAATCAATCGCTCCTTGCAAGCGATGATTAGACATCGTCATGCACCTCACTTTCAAGAAGAAAACAATTCTTATTTTATAATGTTTATAATTAGTATAATCGGGTAATCGTGTATTGTCAATGTTTTCACTATATACAACAAAGAAACGAACCCTACTATATATCTATGTCCTAATTACTTTTTCATGCTAGTCAAGTTTATTTAGAAAGGGTGCAACTTGAGTTGCGTTGACAACAAACGATGTAAGCCTACTTTCACTACTCCGCTTTTTACCCTTAATTTTCTCAACGTCTAAACACGCCTTCTTTATAGAACCTTTCAACTCCGCAATATCATCCTCTAGTACTCCAAAGAGAAAAGTAGTACTTCCTTTTTTCAAAAATCCACCTGTACTAGCTAACTCAGTCATACGATAACCTTTATTCTTGAGCTGCCTTTCAATCTCTTCCTTGTAATAATCATTCACAATACAAATCATGAACTTCACTACAATCTCTCCCTTACTATTATTTGAATAAAATACATCACTATCCCCTACCAATATCTTCATTACTATATGACATCAAATCATGATTCCTATATAAAAAGATTGCTCCAAAAGAATAAGCTTGACCTTCTGGAGCAATCTCAAAGTATGATTATGACAAATTATCTTTTATGTAATTCAACGCTTCCTCAACATGGTCTTTAACACGAACCTTTCTCCATTCTTTCAAAAGGTTCCCTTCCTTATCAATAATGAAGGTAGAGCGTTCAATTCCCATGTATTCTTTTCCGAAGTTTTTCTTTAACTTCCAAACTCCATAAGCTTCAGATACCGTATGATCTTCGTCAGCTAATAGCAGGAAAGGTAACTCATGTTTCGCAATAAATTTTTCATGACGCTCTATCGGGTCTGGACTAACTCCTAAAATAACCGCGTCTACTCCCTCAAAATCATTATGACGGTCTCTAAAGTCACACGCCTGTGTTGTACATCCAGGAGTCATATCTTTCGGATAAAAATAAAGAACAACATTCTTACCTTGAAAATCAAATAGCTTAACTTCTTTTCCGTCATTTGCCTTCAATGTAAAATCCGGTGCTGTTTGTCCTACTTCTACTGTCATTTAAAACCCCTCCTAATATACCTAACATTAGGTACTTTTTATTAGAGTATCGAATTTTTCACACTATTACAACTGTCTTGAAGGTCTCTCGTAATAAATAACAGTAGAAACAACAAAAGCAGCAGGAATAATATACCCAATAAGTGCTTGAAACATCGCAATGAGTCTCCCCCAACCTAATGGGGTAATATCTCCATACCCAACAGACAAAAGGGTAACAGCACTAAAATAAGTCGTGTCCTCAATTAAATGCATCACATGTCCACCAACGTGACGACTACCTTCTGTCAGAACTGTATAGCCCATCAACTCCAAAGCCATATAAATTGCACTAAAACCAAAAATAATTGTCAAATACACTAGGAAAAGTACAACGAAATTACGAAAGGATACTCGCTTCCCCCTGACAGGTCGATCTTTTATTAATAACAAGAGACTAACACAAATCCCCATAAATGCAACCGTCATGATACACCCTATTATAATGTCTCCCAAAAACACCACCTCACCATAAATGTATGTCCACACCTACAAAAACTTTCTGAGGTTTATTTAAAATTTTTGTATAGAAAGAAAAAAAGCAGAGATCACAAAAAGTAATCACTGCTTTACTCGTTAATTTCCAGCCCCACGGTACTTAGTAACTCCTTTATTCCAAACAATAATAGCAAGGAAGAAGAAAAGAACTCCCATAAACGGTGTTAACGCCGCATACACATACCATTCTTCTTTACCTAAAAAGTACGCTGATGGGTAAACCCCAACAAAAGCGAAAGGTAAAATCCATGTAAGAACGAAGCGAATAACTGGATGATAAATATCTACTGGGTAACGTCCATAGTTCCCGATATTGTACATCATTGGCATAATATCTGTTCTACTATCCGACCAGAAGCTAATCGATGCAAGCATGATAAAAACCCCACCATATATTAACGCCCCGCCAACTGCCATTATAATGAAGAGAAACGGATCATACCACGCAAATGATAAGTCCAGGTGCATCGAAGCATATATCATAATCGCTATTCCTGTTATCGTTCCAAACAATGATTCTAACTCCATTCTTTCTAGAACAATTTGAAATAAACTATGAATCGGCCTTGTAAGAATCCGATCCATCTCTCCCTTTACAATATACCGTTCATTAAAGTCCCATATATTAAAGAATGATGAGAAAATAGAAAATGGCACTAGGAAGAAGCCGTAAATAAAGATAATTTCTTCTCTAGTCCAACCTGCTAGAAATCCGGTATGACCGAAAACAACAAGGATAAATATTAAATTTACCGCTTGAAACAGCAAATCAGATAAAATCTCAATGACTGTATCCACTCTATATGTAAGCCTTGTCTTCAAATATTGAGAGGCATATTGCATAAACATTGATAAATAATACATTTATTAGCCCCCCTGTACCACAAGTTGTTTTTTCGCAATCAACCATAATGCTTGAACAGGAACAATTAAGATTAATGCCCATACTAATTGAAATAGCAATGCGTTATAAATCTCCACTCCTGCAAATCCCTCAGTAAATATCATTGAAGGTATATAGCTAATCGCCTGGAATGGGAGGAAGAACATCGCTTCTTGAGCCCATAAAGGGTAGAAACTAATAGGCAGTAGAAGTCCTGAAAACAAGTCAATAACAACCCGCTTTCCACGAATAATCCCATTATTGTTCATTACAAAAAATGTAATTAAACCCGTCAGTAGATTTATTTGTGTATTGATAATAAAGCTAAACATTATCGAGATTAAGAAGAATAACCATACTGATAATTCAGCAGAGAAGCTTATTGGAAACACAAGCCAAACTATTACTAACCCTGGTGCCGAAAAGAAAAATAACCGGAATAGCCCCTCTCCTAGACCTTGCATCGTCTTCATAATAAGATAATTATAAGGTCGAATCATCTCAATCGCTACTTTGCCCTCTTTAATTTCTTGAGCTATTTCTCGATCAATATTATTAAAGTAAAATGCCCTAGCCATCCAAGCAACAGCAACGTACGTAGTCATTTGTAAAACAGATAATCCTTGAATCTCTTCCTGACCACCATAAATAGCAGTCCAAAGAAAATAATACGCTCCAATATTGATACTGTATATTAGTATTCCACTATAATAATTTGTCCTGTAGGCCAGCATCATCAGGAAGCGTATCCGAATCATTTCGATATATTTACTTGCCATGCATGACACCTTCTTCATATATATTACGAATGATTTCTTCCGTCGACACTTTATTTACTTGTACATCTAGAATGTCACATTTTGCAGCTACTCTGCTTATGACAATTGAAACTAGAGACTCTTCCTCGACTAACGCTCTCCAAACATTTTCTTTCTCACCTTTTTTCCATTGAACTGCTTCATTTCCAGTTACTTCTCCTAGCTCTCGTTCAGTAATAGGCGTCGAAAACTGAAACTGTACCTCTTTTCCACTAACCCAGTTCTGCTGAAGCTCAGCAAGTTCACCGTCATAGATGATCTTACCTTTATCTAGCATAACAACACGACTACACAAAGCTTCAATATCCGAAATGTCATGCGTAGTTAATAAAATTGTCGTTTGGTATTTTCGATTAATCTCTTTTAAAAATTCTCGTATCTTTAGCTTAACTAGTACATCAAGCCCAATCGTCGGTTCGTCTAGAAACAATAGTGGAGGATTATGAATTAGAGCTGCTGCCAACTCACACCTCATTCTTTGCCCTAACGATAATTTCCTCACAGGCTTATCTAATAGCGGCTCTAAATCTAACGTTTCAATAATTTCTTTCATATGAGCTTCATATTGCTCATCAGGGACTTTGTAAACTTTTTTAAGTAAACGAAATGATTCTTGTACAGCAATATCCCACCACAACTGTGAACGCTGACCAAAAACAACTCCAATAGAACGAACAAATTGCTCACGTTGTTTATGAGGATTCATTCCATTTACTGTTACTTCGCCTGATGTCGGCGTTAAAATTCCCGTCAGCATTTTAATACTTGTTGATTTACCAGCACCATTTTCTCCAATATAACCAACCATCTCTCCCTTTTTCACTTCAAAGGAGATATTATCTACCGCTGAAAGTATTTTATAGTTTCGTGTAAATAAATCTCTGAATGCTCCTTTAAGACCAGCGCGACTCGAGTGCGATTTAAATTCCTTTGTTAGATTTTCTACCTCTATCATATTCATGTAGGTCTCCACCTTTTTTTTCATTCATTAGTTATATGTCCATGAGTTATATAAAACAAATATACAAAGAACTTATTTAGTGTAACGAAAGGGATGCAAATGCTCAAGCAGTTTGCACATAATACAAATACCTAATTGACTCCTATTTTTGCTACTATACTAGACATGAATTATTATATAGACTAGATACATTTATACTGAAGAAACTCTATTCATTACATACTTACATCATTAGGAGGATTTATATGGAATTCACGAAATCTGAACGATTATATGAAGAAGCGACGGAACATATACTTGGAGGCGTCAACAGCCCATCACGTTCTTTTAAAGGAGTTGGCGGTGGCTCACCTATCTTTATGGAAAAAGCACATGGAGCTTACTTTTGGGATGTAGACGGAAATAAGTATATCGATTTTCTTGCGGCATACGGTCCAATCATCACAGGACATGCTCATCCCCATATTACAAAAGCGATTACAAAGGCGGCTGAAAACGGTGTACTTTACGGAACACCAACGAAGTTAGAGAATCAATTTGCACAGATGCTTAAAGAAGCAATCCCATCGATGGAACGCATCCGCTTTGTTAATTCAGGAACAGAAGCAGTAATGACGACAATCCGAGTTGCAAGAGCCTATACTGGCCGAGATAAAATAATTAAGTTTGCTGGCTGTTATCATGGTCATTCTGACTTAGTATTAGTTGCTGCAGGTTCTGGTCCTTCTACATTAGGAACACCAGATTCAGCAGGAGTGACGAAAAGCATTGCTAAAGAAGTGATTACGGTGCCTTTCAATGATGTTGATTCTTTTAAGGAAGCAATTGACAGTTGGGGTAATGAAGTAGCTGCTGTTTTAGTAGAGCCTATTGTAGGGAATTTTGGCATTGTGGAACCAGCACCTGGGTTCTTAGAGAAAATAAATGAAATTACCCATAACGCAGGAGCTCTAGTTATATATGATGAGGTGATTACGGCATTCCGTTTTATGTACGGAGGAGCACAAAATTATCTCAACATTGAACCAGACATGACTGCTCTAGGTAAAATTATCGGTGGCGGTTTACCAATCGGCGCCTATGGTGGGAGAAAGGATATTATGGAGCAAGTTGCTCCGCTCGGTCCAGCATATCAAGCTGGTACAATGGCAGGAAACCCAGCGTCCATCAGCGCTGGTATTGCATGTCTTGAAGTCCTAAAAGAAGAAGGTGTATACGACAAGCTTGATGCTTTAGGAAAGAAATTAGAAGAAGGTCTTTGGAAACATGCTGAGTCATACAATATCCCAGTCTCCATTAATCGCTTAAAAGGAGCTTTAACGCTATATTTTACGAAAGAAAAAGTGAGTAATTATGAACAAGCAGAAAATACCAACGGAGAATTATTCGGTAAGTTTTTTAAACTAATGCTAAAGAATGGTATTAACCTGGCACCCTCTAAATATGAGGCTTGGTTTTTAACAATCTCACATACCGAAGAAGACATACAAGAAACTTTACAAGCCGTAGAAAAATCGTTCAAAGAATTACAAAATGTATAAATATACAATGAGCATGCGAAGGATTTCTGACAAATTCTTCGCATTTTCTTTTTGTAAAGTTCTGAAAACGCTTACAATAGCAAGATAATCTAACATACTCCTATCTCTACACAAGTTACATTTCCATTATTACCAATCACATAAATGAATAAAAATAATTGATTTTATTCAAAATGCGTGCTAAGATAGTAATATACTATTCTGACAATTGAGCTGTCAGGTCATTTCTCAACGTGTGGAAAACCAATTAATTAAATTGGTTTTTTCTCACCTAAAAGAGTGTTCGAAAAGTTAACAAACAGAAAAGAACGTGCCTCTTCTTTATAACTGGCTTTTCTAGTCACTTAACTTAACACATTTTTCACCCTTTTAATCCGCACTAGTCCGGGGGATTTTGTCAGATTTCCTTCCTCAACTAGTTTGCCAACTTTTCGAGCACGACTTTAAATTACAGGAGGTGAAGGTCAATTTATTGACCGATTAGAATGAGTAAATGGAGTCCAAGTACTTTTAAAGATTTTAGAAACCAAGAACACGATGCTTGCGGTATCGTATCTGTAATGGAAAAAAAGCGTGTACCTACTAAGAAAAATATTGATGACTGTATACAAGCACTCTGTACAATGAATCACCGTGCTGGTTTCATAAACGAGGAAGGTGACGGTGTTGGTATTCACATCGATATCCCTCGCCAACTTTGGAAAGAAAAGCTTGAACTAGCAAACCAAAATTCCAATGTGGTTGAACGCCCTGACTTTGTAGTTGGACATATGTTTATCGACCAAACGGCTGATAAGGACCAAACACAAACTACGATTCGTTCTTTATTTGAAAAGCATGGATTCACTGCAATCTTTGAAACTGACAATGTAACTGAATCATCTGCTTTAGGCCCATTAGGTCGTAAGGAAGAGCCAGTATTCTGGCAAGTAGCTTTGTTACCAAATGAAGAAAAAACATCATTAAGTAAAGACCTGTATGACTTAATGCTTGATATAGAACTGGACAAACTTGTTCACGTTGCCTCACTTAGTAATTATTTTGCTATCTATAAAGTAATGGGAGCTGGAGATGTTCTCCCCCGCTTCTATCATGACTTAGCTAACCCTCTTGTTGCTTCAACAATGACTTTAGGACATAACCGTTATTCTACTAATACATTATCTACATTTTTCCGCGTTCAGCCTTTTAGTGTGCTAGGACATAACGGAGAAATTAATACAATTGCAAAGCTTCGTGATGAAGCACGTATGATTGGTGTTCCATTAGTAGACGGTGCTAGTGATTCACAAGATTTAAACCGTGTAATCGAAACACTAATTAATCGTCATGGGTATAGCCTTTTTGAAGTTATGGACATTCTATTCCCACCTATCGTTAATGAAATTAAATCAATGCCAGAGCACCTTCAAGACTTATATGCATACATCCGCGAAGCTTGGGGCCATTTTGCACAAGGACCAGCTGGAATTATCTCACGTTATGCTAACGAGGCTGCCTTTAGTGTAGATTCTCTTGGTTTACGCCCTGTATGGATGATTGAAAATGAATCTTCTTACTACTTTGCTTCTGAACAAGGAATCATCTCATCTAGCGAGTTTGTTTCTGAGCCTAAACCACTAGCTCCAGGAGAAAAGGTTGGATTAAAGTGGAATGAAGATGACACATTAAGTGTCTACTTCCAAAATGATTACCAAGAAGAAGTATATAACCGTATGAGTAAGCGATTAAATATTACAGGCAGTCGTTCTCGCCTAGACGCTCCTACTCTACCAACTGACAATTCAGTGACGACTTTACAAACAAAAGTAACGAACGGACATTATGCTGCTTTTGGTTGGGACCGCGAGCATGTACAAATGATTGAGCAAATGGCTGAAAAAGGAATTGAACCAATTCGCTCTTTAGGCCACGATTCTCCCCTTGCTGCATTACATCAAGGGCGTAAAAACATTGCTGACTTCATTAAAGAAAGTGTAGCTGTTGTAACAAACCCAGCCATTGACCGTGACCGTGAAATGGAGCATTTCTCTACACGTGTTATTCTTGGTAAACGTCCTTCATTATTTGAAAATGAAGCAGAAAATACTAATATTGAGCTTAGCTCACCAATCGTAATCGAAGGAGCTGACGGTAAATTAGTTAGTACAAACGTAGCTCATCCTTCATATGAACAAATCTTAACTTATTATAAATCTCTTGATGCAGTTTACTATCTATCTTCTACTTTCACAGAAGACGAAACAATTAGTGATGCACTAACTCGTTTAGTTGATGAAGCTGCGACTGCTGTTACTAATGGTGCTCAATTAATCGTGATTGATGATGAAAAGTCTCATACAGATAACAACCTTTGGTTAGATCCACATCTAGTAACATCTGCAATTGACCAGGGACTAACTGAAAAACAAATTCGTCGTAGCTGTTCAATTGTTTTACGCTCTGGTGCTATCCGTTCACTTCATGATGTTGCAGTAGCATTCGGTTTAGGAGTTGATATCATTAACCCTTACATTATGTTTGCTACAGTACAAGATGAAGATGCAACTGGTGCTACAAAACTATTTGAAGCTATGAACAAAGGATTAGAAAAAGTTATTTCTACACTTGGAATTCACGAGCTTAGAGGTTATGCACGACTATTTTCTTCAATCGGCTTAAATAACAGCGTATCTGATGTTCTGAATATTGTTAACTTCCTAGGTTCTGATGAGCTTAGCTATGGTTACGATGAAATGAAAGCAGATGCATTAGCACGTAAAGAAGAACTCAAAGACGATAAAGCAAGACCAGGTAAATCATTCCACCTATTCCCTCGTATTTGGAAAGCAATCGGAGACATTGCCTCTGGTTCTGCTGAATACAGTAGTTATGGTGACAAACTTAAAGAGCAAGAAGAGAAAAATCCAGTATCTATCAGGCACTTAGCTGATCTTAAACAGGTAGAATCCAATGTATCTCCTGAAAAAGTTGATTTAGGTATTAAAAATCATAATCTACCATTTATCATTAGTTCAATGTCATTTGGTTCGCAAAATGAAACTGCCTTCCGTGCATATGCAGAAGCAGCTGAGCGCCTAAATATGATTAGCTTCAATGGTGAAGGTGGAGAAATTAAAGATATGCTTGGAAAATACCCGAACACTCGAGGTCAGCAAATTGCTTCTGGTCGCTTCGGTGTAAATGTTGAGCTATTAAACTCTACAAATTTACTAGAAATTAAAATTGGTCAAGGAGCTAAGCCTGGTGAAGGTGGACACTTACCTGGATCAAAAGTTACAGATAAAGTTGCCGCTGCTCGTAATGCAACAACTGGCTCTGACTTAATCTCACCATCAAACAACCATGACATTTACTCAATTGAAGACTTAGCTCAAATCATTACAGAAATCAAAACTGCTAATGACCAAGCAAAGGTTTGTGTAAAGGTCCCTATCGTTCCTAACATCGGAACAATTGCTGTTGGTGTAGCAAAAGCAGGTGCTGACTTCATTACATTAAGTGGTTTCGATGGTGGTACTGGTGCTGCTCGTGTTCACGCACTTCAACACGTTGGTCTTCCAGTAGAAATCGGTGTAAAAGCAGCTCACAATGCCCTAATTGAGTCTGGTTTACGTCATAAAGTTGAACTTTGGGCTGACGGTGGAATTAAAAGTGCCCTTGATGTTGTAAAAGTAATGCTTCTTGGAGCGAACCGTGTTGGCTTCGGTACATTATCAATGATCGCTGTTGGTTGTACAACATGTCGTGGGTGTCACTTAGACACATGTCATGTTGGTATTGCTACACAAATCGAATCAGAGGCTCAAGCGAAAGAGCATGGCTTACGTCGTTTCGTCCCTCGTCAATTCGATATGGCAGTTAACGGCTTAACAAACCTATTTACTGCTATTGGTAAAGAAGTTCAAGCTCTTACTGCTTCTCTTGGCTTAAATAGCGCACAAGAACTAGTTGGACGTTCTGATTTACTTATTCAAGCACGTGGAAAAGAATTAATGAGCTTGGATAACATGCTTAAAGTACTACCTGCTCAAGATGTATCTCACCTATCACAGCTTGAAGTGGCAGCATCTAGTGAAGAACAAGGTCTTGCTGTAGCTGTTGGTGCAGAATACCTTGACTATAATGTAGAAGATTTAACAAAATCACGTGAATTCTCATCTGTAACTGCTGAGCAACGTGTACTAGGAAGCCGTGTATCTTGTCACCGTGTAAGAGGAAAATTAGATGGTTCTTATCGCGAACTTCCTGAAGTACGCTTAAGCTTTAAAGATGGCTCTATCCCTGGTAATGGGTTAGGGGCTTATAATAGTGACGGTATCGCTATCCATGTCGATGGTGGTGCACAAGACGGTATTGGTAAAACAGCATTTGGTGGTCAATTCATGATCTTCAAATCTAAGGGTCAAGACGGTAATTTCTATAACGGTTCAGTTGGTAAAGGTGCTGGTTATGGCGCTCAGAAAGGTATCTTTATGATTCAAGGTAACGCTGATGCTCGTGCAGGTATTCGTCTATCTGGTGCAGATATGATTTTCGGTGGTCGATTAACTTCTCCATTAAAAGAAAATCACTATGCAAACCTCGGTGTTCACTCTAACATCAAAGGATTTGCCTTTGAATATATGACAAATGGTCGAGGTGTTGTCCTTGGAGATCCTGGTCCATGGATGTGTGCTGGTATGACTGGTGGGGTTGTTTATCTACGTCATCAACCTGACATGGGACTTACAAAAGATGCACTAGAAGCAAGAATCGCAAAAGGTGCAAAAGTAGAAATTCAACCTTTATCTTCTAAAGGTATTGAAGACCTAAACGAATTACTTTCTCTTTACATCGAGCGCCTAAAAGAGTACGGTCAAGATGAGGAAGCTGCGGTAGTCGAAGAACTTCTAGCAAATCCAGAAGAAAACTTCCTACAAGTTAACCCAATGAAACAACAAGCTGACCCATCTGTATCAACAGAATAATGTTCAAAAGAAAAAAGGCTGACCTTAGCGGTTCAGCCTTTTTCGTTTGAAAATGTAGAATGGAAAATTGCGAATTATACAAGCACCAAACCTTTACTAGAAAGTAGCTACAATGGACTAACAACTAAGGTAATCAAACAAAGCCCAATCAAACTACCCATTAGCAATTTGAAATTTGCCATTGGCAATTGCTCTTAATTCATAATTCATAACTCATAACTCAAAATTCCCCTTGAATAATCCCCCATAACGGTGTATAGTTTCATGTTGTTATTGTTTAAATAGGAAGTAAATGTGGAAAAGTGATATGATAGAACATCTCGAAAGGATTATAGCTATATGAAGCTTGGTGCTCGAATTTTTAAAACAGGGTTAGCAATTATGCTTTCTCTTTATACAGCAATGTTTTTTGACCTTCATCCTCCTATGTTTGCAGCACTTGCGGCTACATTTGCTGTACAGCCATCTATCCATCGTACATTTCAAACGATATTGGAACAGGTCCAAGCAAATGTAATCGGTGCCGTATTAGCTGTTATTTTTGTACTGACCTTTGGCCATGAACCATTTGTCGTTGGTGTCGTAGCAGTTCTTGCGATTGCGATTATTTTAAAATTAAAATTAGAAGCAACGACTATCCCGTTAGCGATTGTAACAGTGATTATCATTATGGAAAGTCCCGCTGAAAACTTTATAGAGTTTGCTTCACTCCGCTTTGCTCTAGTTCTTATTGGGGTATTTGCAGCATTTATTGTTAATTTATTTTTTATTCCACCCCGCTACGAAACAAAGCTCTATCACAAAATTGTGTCTAACACAGAGCATATTATTCAGTGGATTATGCTTGTTACTAGAAAAGATGCAAATCGAAAAGCATTGAAGAAAGACATAAGTCTATTAA
Organism: Bacillus sp. FJAT-45350; assembly: GCF_002335805.1. Classification (NCBI taxonomy): domain Bacteria; kingdom Bacillati; phylum Bacillota; class Bacilli; order Caryophanales; family Bacillaceae; genus Bacillus; species Bacillus sp. FJAT-45350. Next base: position 2,747,231 of record NZ_NISU01000001.1, read on the forward strand.
ATGATAAGATGATTAAAATTGAAAACATTTATTTATTATACAAAGAAGAACGAAACTATTTTATGAAGAGCCGTTATGGTAAGGCAAGAAAGGTAGTTCTATTCCGACAAATGCTATTTACATCAAAAAAGGCATTAATGGTACTAAAGAATTTAGAACGACGGGAAAATGAATATAGCCAAATGCCAGAAACTCTTCAAACCCTAATTGAAGAGCACCTTCAAAGATTAACAACCTATCATGATCGAATTCTTCTACGATACGCTGGAAAGGTTACAACTCAGCCAACTGATGAGGTGTTAGCTGAATTCGAGAATGGAAAAAAAGCACTGACTGATTCATTTATGGACCTCTATCCTAATGGAATTGAACGGGAAGCATGGACTCACTTTTTACCAATCATCTCACAAATCTTAGAATACCATGAGCAACTGGAACATCTTGACCATTTAGTTGATAGTTTCTTTAGCTATCATCAAGCAGAAAACAAAGTTAAGGTCAACATTCCAGAGGATGAATAACTTCTCTAACGCTTCAAAAGAACAAACCGTAAAAGCGGTACTTGTTTATAGCAATGTGTGCAGCCATTGCTCTTCTTTGATTATCCACATTAATGTATTCTTAGTTTCCTAAACTACAAAAAGAGGAAGGTTCAAAAGGCAAAATCCCTTTGAATCTTCCTCTTTTTAATTTAGATGCTGAACCTCAAATAACTTCTGATAACTGCCATTCTTATTTATTAGCTCTTCATGATTCCCTACCTCTGTAATCTCACCATTTTCGATTACAACGATTCTATCTGCATGAGTAATCGTTGATAGTCGATGAGCAACAATAAACGTTGTTCGGTCTTTTGCTAGCTCTTCAACCGCCTCTTGAATTAAATGCTCACTCTCTAGATCTAAAGCTGAAGTTGCTTCATCAAAAATTAAAATGGGCGGATTCTTCAAAAACACTCGAGCAATAGCTATTCGCTGCTTCTGTCCACCAGATAATTTCACTCCTCGTTCCCCTACTTCCGTATCATAACCATTTGGTAGGCTCACGATAAATTGATGAGCATTTGCTGCTTTAGCTGCGGCTATAACATCTTCATCAGATGCACCTGGATTCCCCATTAAAATATTCGTTTTAACTGAATCACTAAATAAAATATTATCCTGAAGCACCATTCCGATATTGTCTCGTAACGACCTCACTTTATAGTCACGAATATCCCTACCATCAAGAAGGATCCTACCGCCCGTTACATCATAAAAGCGGGAAATCAAACTAATAATTGTACTTTTTCCTCCACCACTCATTCCGACAAAAGCAATTGTCTCACCTTTTTTCACGTCTAGGTGGAAATCTTTTATGACTGGTTCTTGCTCCTCATCATAGTGAAATTTCACATGATCAAAGGTAATTGCTCCATGAGCACCTTTCAGCTCAATTGCTTCCTTTTTATCTTGGATATCGTATTTTTCATCAATAAATTCGAAAACACGATCCATCGAAGCAATTGATTGCGTTAATGTTGTAGAAGAATTCACTAACCTTCTAAGTGGATTGTATAGTCGCTCCATGTATAAAACAAAGGCTGTCATCTCCCCAACCGTTAAAGTACCCGTTATAACAAAGTAACCAGCAGCAAGGATAACAAGTAATGGTGCCAGGTCTGTTATTGTATTAACAACAGCAAATGTTTTTGCATTCCACTTAGAATGATCAATCGCCTTATCAAGAAAATTTTTATTACGTTTTGAAAAGTTTTTTTGTTCATGATCTTCAAGAGCAAAGCTTCGGATAACATTCATCCCGTGTACTCGTTCATGAAGATGCCCTTGTACTTCTGCTAATGCTTGCGAACGAACTCTCGTTAATTGCCTTAATCGACTATAAAAATATTTAATTGAGAAGCCATAGAAAGGAAACATTGACATTGCAACTAATGTAAGCAAAGGATTCATATAAAACATGATGGCCAACACTATAATGATCGTAGCTGCGTCTAACCAGATGTTCATTAGCCCTGTGACAACAAAGTTCTTTGTTTGCTCAACATCATGGATAACCCTCGAGATAACTTCCCCTACTTTTCGATTAGAATAAAAACGCAGGCTTAGCTTTTGGATATGCTCGAATAGTTGATTTCTAATATCAAACAAGATTCTACTAGCCGTCCATTGGGCAAAGTACTGACGCCAATACTCAATTGGTGGACGTAAAATTAAAAAGATAAAGAGCATGAATCCCATTATCTTAAGTAGTTCTGATAATTTTTCAGATTCTGTTAGCCCTGCTCCACCGATAATATTATCAATTACATGCATTAAAACCAATGGAGTCAATAATGGTATACCGAATTTAAGAACACCAATAAGGACTGTTAAGATAATAGCCTTCCAATATGGCTTAACAAACTGCATATACCTCTTAATACTTCCCAAGCATATCATCCCCTAAATTACAGACACAATAAAACATTTGTTCAAAAACAAACTGGGCATTCTCCATTTACACGGGGAATGCCACTTCACTAATTTATGAGTTATGAGTTATAAATTATGATTGTTACACTCATAATTCATAACTTGTAATTCGTCATTACTCTAAAGTCTATATTGCAAAAATCTTTCATACCACATCTCTACAAAATGAGGAGCAAAAGGACCCTTCCGTTGGTGAATCCATGAAATAAGCTCATCAACACTATTTTGTACAATATTTTCAATTTCCTTCGGATAATTCATCTGTTTTTTATGAAGTGAAAATTCATCTTCATCTAATAACTTAAACGTCATGTCTGGGAATACTTTAATATCTAGGTCATAGTCTATATACTTCAAAGCTTCATCATCCCATATAAAAGGTGAGCCTAAATTACAGTAATAATAGATGCCATCTGAACGAATCATGCCAATTGAATTAAACCAATGTTCCGCATCAAAATAACAAATAGCAGGTTCTCTTGTTCTCCAATTTCGTCCATCAGCTTCTCTTACTAAAATTTTATCATTACCACCAATTACAACTTTGGACGTCCCCTTTAATACGACTGTTTCCTCCCAAGTGCGATGAATTAATCCATTGTGTTTATAACTCTGGACTTGAATCTTGCTTCCTGTTTTGGGGAAACTCATGTTCTGCTCCTTTCCTCTCCTACGAATTCGGACGTCGGTAAGTTACCATATTGTCGATTGCATCAAGGTAAAGGGGCGTCTTCGGTTGCTCGTGTAAATATTCCTTTATTCGGAAGTAACTAATTTGCCTGTCTGGACCATCTATAACGGGATACTCTCCTGTTTCAGACACGAATTGATCTACAGCCTTCTGCACTCGATCAATATCCTGAGCATGTACCTGGTCTTCAAAAATTTCAAACGTTTCTTTTGACATATAAAAGGTTTGATTCGGAATACCTTTAAAGTTAGGCTTTAACAAGTCAAAGTTAATTGAATGGTCGTCATTTATATACGTCCGTAACGACACTCCAAGTGGTAAACTATTCGCTCTGTCTTTAACAGCTTGTCTAACCTCATCTAAAGAAACATCTATTGCAGGTAGCTCCTCCTCTTTTTTCTTTTTTTTCTTCCATGGAAACATCAGTCAACCACCCCTTTCCTCCACAAAATCTCTTTGATATTACCGATCCTAAAAAATATGACACATTTATTATTTCTATCCCTACTATTATACAACTTCTCCATTCATTTTGAAATGATGACGAGACCTAAATATTCGTTAATTATAAGTTATCAGTTATGAATTATAAATTTTCAATTCACTCAGCTTCATTTAAAAGCTGAATTGAAGTATAGCAATTGGATATGAATTCATAATTCATAACTCATAATCCATAGTTCTAAAAAAAGCACTCTCCACCGGTTTGGTAGAAAGTGCTTTGTTTTGTTGCTATTATTGTTGTTGTTGGTTGCTAGACGCTTGCTGCTTGTTTTGTGCAGATTGAGCGTTTTGACGCTTCACTTCTTGCACATCAGTTTCGCTAGCAAATTCCGTGTTTTGGCTTTGCCCTTGTGCAGACTGAGCGTTTTGTTGTTTTACTTGTTGTGCATTTGTTTTAGACGCTTGGTTTTGTTGTTTATTGTTCATTAGTATCACCTCCACAAACATTAATGTAACCAGGAGATGATCCTTTTATCCAAAAAATATTGCTTTCTTAAAAATAAATTTCATTTAAGCTAATAACGAAATTCCACCATCGATGATAATTGTTTGTCCACGTATCATACTTGCTTCCTCTGATAGTAGGAATAACACACCATTTGCTAAATCGTCAGGTTCCACAATTCTGCCTGCTGGTGTACGGTCTGCCGCATCCTTTAAAAGTTCTTCCCTATTTGGAAAATGACTTAAAGCGTCTGTATCGACAGCACCTCCTGATACAGCGTTTACAACAATATTCATTGGTGCTAACTCGACAGCTAAATAACGAGTTAACGCCTCAACCGCTGCTTTCGAGACACCAACTGTTGTGTAATTTTTAAGATATCGAATGGAACCTAATGAGCTTAAGCTGACAATGTGACCGCCACCTGTTTTGTCCATTCTTTTTGCTGCTTCTTGTGCACAGAAAAGTAGTGCCTTTGTATTTATATCCATTGTCCAATTCCAATGGCTTTCTTCAAGCTCCATTAATGGACGTAATACACCAGATGCTGCATTGTTAACAAACACATCAAGACGTCCGAATGTCTCGTCAATTTCAGCAAACATCTCCTTTATCTTATCCTGCTTACCAACGTTTGCTTTTACAATCAGTACCTTACTCCCTAACGCTTCAATTTCAGCCGCTGTTTCTTGGGCAGCTTTTTTATTTCTTGCATAATTAATAACGATGTCATAGCCTTTTTTAGCTAACTTAATTGCTATTTTCTTACCAATTCCTCTGCTACTACCAGTTACTAGTGCAACTTTTCGTTCCATCTAAAATACCTCCTCTAATATTCACTTATGTATGTATCTACAATACCATGTACAAATTATATCATGAAGTGATTTGAAAGGAGGTCTGCTAAATGTTTGTCGGTAGAGATATGACTGAGCTCTCAATGATGTCAAAGGCTGACTGGACAGATAAAGAATTAGCCTATTTTCATAAAAATTTACAACAAGTTACTCCCTATTTAAATTCAGAAGGTGTGACGATTCACCGTGAGATTATTAGGGAAATAGAAAATCGTGGTGGCTTTAAGCAAGAAGCGAGCTATGAAACTGGCTCACAAATCCATTATGATTAGAACAATGTAATTTTCTATAGCCTTATGAAGAGTGTATCTATTTTCGATACACTCTCTTTTTTTACCCTCTTTCGTCAAAACGATATTCATTATCTGAAATTTCATATAAAATGATTATGAGAACACTTTTGGAGGGGAATTTATGATTGAACCATCATCACGATTAAAGAATTTAGCAACTAGTGTTTTTAGTGATTTAGCAGAGAAAAAACGTGAAAAGTTAGAACAAGGACTTGATATGATTGATTTAAGTATCGGGAGCCCTGACCATGCACCTCCTCAATTTGTTCGAGACTGTTTAGCTGAGGAAGTGAAGAAAGCTAGTCAATACGGCTATGCGATTTCAAGTACACAGGAATTTAAAGAGGCTGTATGTCACTATTACAGAGCAAGATATGACGTACCATTAATACCAGAGGAAGTTCTTCAACTAATGGGCTCTCAAGATGGGCTTGCTCATATTGCCCTCGCATATCTAGATAAAGGAGACGTCATAATCGCACCTGACCCTGGATACCCAATCTATTCTGCTTGTGCCCACTTAGCTGGAGCTGAGTTATATCTTCTTCCACTGAATGAAGAAAATAATTTTATGCCAAACGTAGATGACATTCCTGAAGACATACGCAGACGAGCAAAAATCATGATTACTAATTATCCAGGTAATCCAACAGCAGCTCTAGCAAATGAAGACTATTTTAAAAAATTAATACAATTTGGATTGAAAAATAAGGTTCTCATTCTACATGACTTTGCTTATTCAGAATTAATCTTCGATAACAATAAGCCTTTAAGTATTTTACACGTAGAAGGGGCTAAGGAAATAGCAATTGAATTCAATTCATTATCAAAAAGCTTTAACATGGCTGGAGCTCGTATAGGGTATGTTGTCGGTTCGCCTACACTACTAGCACCACTAGCCATTGTAAAATCGCATGTAGATTACGGAGTCTTTCAACCAATCCAAAAAGCAGCATCTGTTGCCTTAACAAGTGATTATCAATTTTTAGAAGAGCACCGCAATACATATGAAGCAAGACGAAATGTATTTGTGAACACCTTGCATGAGATTGGATGGAACGTTCGAAAGCCTGATGGTGGGATGTTTGTTTGGGGTAAAATACCTGAGCAATTTACTTCATTAGATTTTTCCCTTCGATGTATTGAAAATGGGGTCATTGTCACGCCCGGTCATGCTTTCGGAAGTGTTGGAGAAGGCTACGTGAGAATTGCACTAGTGCAAGAGGAAGAAAAATTAATTGAAGCAGCAAATCGACTTAAACCACTAATCTAAAATAATTGGAGGTCTACTATGAAAGCAGTTGTTTACAAGGAATATGGCGATCCATCTGTTTTACAAGTTATTGAAATGGATAAACCAAAAATTAACGAAAATGAAGTTCTTGTGAAGGTTGGAGCTAGTGGGATTAACCCAGTAGATACATATTTCCGCTCTGGCATTCGCCAAGTCCCATCATTTCCCCATATCCCCCACTTTGATGTTGCTGGGACCGTTGTAGAAGTTGGTTCAGACGTTAGTAAGTGGAATGTTGGCGACAGAGTATGGGGAACTAATGTTAAAGGGTCAGCAGCAGAATATATTACAGCTAATGAAGAAGTACTATTTCCACTAAGTAGTCATTTATCTGAAGAGGAAGGTGCAGCTATCGCAATGGCCTTTGCTACTGCTCATATAGCCCTATTCTTCCGAGCAGAATTAGAATTGGGTGAAACAGTGTTAATTTACGGAGCAGCAGGAGCTGTTGGAAATGCTGCTGTTCAACTAGCAAAAGCAAAAGGCGCACATGTAATAGCTACTGCAAGTTCCGAGGAAAAGGCTGCAGTTGCAAAAGATGCTGGAGCAGACGATGTTATTATTTACACAAAGGACAACATTTCAGATAAAGTGTCAGAACTTACTAATTCAAATGGGCTCTCAGTCATTTTGGATATGTCAGTCAGTGAAAATATTGAAAAAAACCTAGAAATGATTCAAAACGGTGGCAGAATCGTTACTATAGGCTCCCCTAAAAATAATACACCAACATTGCCTTGGCGATTATTAAACCAAAAGAATGCAAACTTACTTGGGGTTCTTCTTTTTACTGTTCCTCCCAAAGAACTTCAACGTGCAGGAGCAGAAATTTCTTCATTATTCAAAGAGAAAAAGTTAAAAGCTCATTTAGCTAAAAGCTTTTCATTTGAAGATGCAGCACTTGCTCACCAAGCGATAGAGAATAAAACATATAGCGGTAATATTGTTTTAACTCCTTAATGAAAACATGAAATGGCACTGATAAGGTAAATCACACTTTTTCAGTGCCATTTTTGTATTTGATTACAATTAATTGCAAAAGCTATCAATATAAAGAATTACTGATAGGAGTGAGGGTAATGGAAGAAAAGAAGAAGTATTATGTCAATCTTAACCCAATTAGTATGGATGCAATTAGTAATGTGAAAGTTGACGACCCACAATTAATCCAATATGAGATAGAAGTTACAGATGAGGAGTTAAAAGAGGTTCAGCACTTGCTTACAGAAGTTCAGCACCATGACCTAGAGCTTCAAAATTTGTTTTCCTTCCGTCACTTTGACGAGATGAATAAAGTTGAAGACGATAATGAAACCCGAGATGGAATGGAACATATTTTACAAACCGTATATAAGTATGGTTCACAAGAAACGAAACAGGTTTTAGAGGAAATTCATTTTAAGAGACATTAAATCTAAATGGTAGTCTTTACCTAAGCAGTTCGTGTAGCACATTGAGGTATCAAAAAGGTGAATACCACCTTTTTGATATCGTCTATCCTAAGAATATTGCACCGTACACTAGAGCTCCTGAAATCACAATAGCTGGGTGTACTTTTACTTTTTCTAATAAAATATAACTGACAATAATAAGTGTGATTGTTTGAATAACTCCTACATCAAAATACGATGATGCAAAGAATCTATAGGCTAATAACCCAAGTAAGACTGCTATCGTTGGGCGAATTAGCATTGTCATTTTTTTCACTTTAGGTGAGTTTTTAAATTTAAATAAAATACCTAATAAGAAAATCATGAGTGCTAATGAGGGAGCAACTGTTGCAAATGTAGCAACAAAAGCACCTGTGACTCCTCCCTCAATAAAGCCAACATACCCCGCCATCTTGGTCGCTATTGGTCCTGGTAGCGCATTTCCTAACGCTAACACCTCTGCAAATTCATCGACAGTTAACCAACCATAGCGTTCAACAACCTCGTATTCAATTAACGGAATTGATGCAGGTCCACCGCCGTACCCTACAATTCCTGGAATAAAGAAAGCTAGAAAGAGTTCGATATAAATCATGATGCCCCCTCCTTCTCTTCATTAGGATCCTTTTTTACTAGAGCATACAAAAGGAGTGACCCAATTATTATTCCCGGATGAATTCCTGCAAGGGCTAATAATACGAAACTAATAATTAATAATGGAATACTAAACTTCCAGCCTAGTCCTTCTCTAGACTTGTCAAAAAACTGCCACGCTAATACAGCCATCATTACACCTACTACAGGAATAACTGCTCTCGTCATTCCTTGTACCCATGGTTGATCTTTATAGGCTGCTAAAGACGTTAGAAAGACTATCATTAAAATAATTGTTGGTACGATTGAAGCTATAATTGCGTTCGTCATACCGACATAACCACCAACTCGATATCCAATATATCCTGCCATCTTTGTAGCAATAGGTCCTGGTAGTGTATTTCCGATTGCTAAAACATCCGCAAATTCGTCATTATCCATCCACTTGTATTTATCAACAACTTCCTTTTGGACCAGGGGTATAGAGGCTGGTCCTCCTCCATACCCGAAAATTCCTACTCGAAAGAATGCTAGAAATATATTTAGTTGCTTCATAAACTACCTACCAAGCAGCAATGGCGCCATCAGTTCTTGCTTCGGTACCACCTGCTAATACACCAGTTTTGTGATTTCTCCATATAATCTGCCCGCGCCCAAAGCTACCAGAAATATGCTCAATTTTGACATCATGTCCTTTTGCAGCTAGCCCTTGGGCAATATAAGAAGGTACTGAATGTTCGAGAGCTACTGTTTTTCCTTCCATCCACTGCCATCTAGGTGCGTCAAGAGATGCTTGAGGATTTAAGCCGAAATCTATCGTATTCATAATCATTTGCATATGACCCTGTGGTTGCATAAAGGCACCCATTACACCAAATGGACCAACTGCCTCGTTTCCTTTTGTTAAAAAGCCTGGAATAATTGTATGATACGTACGTTTCTTTGGCTCTAGGCAGTTGTCATGCTCTTTGTCTAAAGAAAATGTATGAGCTCTATTATGTAAAGCGATACCTGTTCCAGGAACAACTAGTCCTGAGCCAAATCCCATGTAATTGCTTTGAATGAAAGACACCATGTTTCCTTCGCCATCAGCAGTAGCTAAATAAACTGTACCACCTTTAGTAGGCTCTCCCGCTTCCGGTACCATTGCTTGATCTGTTATTAGGCTACGTCGTTTTGCTGCATAGTCTTCATTCAAAACCTGTTCTGCTTGAACAGACATATTCTTTGGCTCTGTAATATATTTCATACCGTCAGTAAAGGCAAGCTTCATTGCTTCAATTTGCTTGTGAAATGTATCAATAGAATCTCTATGTGTAAAATCAAATCCTTTGGCAATGTTTAATGCATGAAGAGCAACTAACCCTTGACCATTTGGTGGTATCTCCCAAACATCATACCCTTTGTAATGGACACTGATTGGCTCTACCCACTCCGGTTTATAAGCGGCTAAATCTTCTTTTCTTAGAAACCCATTGTATTGCTTTGAGAAAGCATCCATTTTATCCGCTAATTCTCCCCGATAGAAAGACTCTCCACCTGTTTCAGCGATAGAACGAAGTGTATCAGCATGACCTTGCGAACGCCACATTTCACCAGCCTTGGGTAACTTTCCATTAGGAGCAAACATTTCGAACCAATGTGAGAACTCTTCACCACTTGTAGATTCCTTGTAGCTGTTATATGCTCTTTCCCAATAATAAGCTAATGTCGGTGATAAAGGGAATCCATTTTCAGCATAAGCAATTGCCGGCTCTAACACTTCTATAAGAGAAAGATTTCCAAACTTTTTCGACAATTCAGCCCATGCCCCTGGTGCTCCAGGTACTGTAACAGGAATCCAACCGAAATTCGGCATTTCTTCATGTCCTCTTTCTTTTACAGCGTCAATCGAAATTGATGCTGGGGTGGGACCGCTAGCATTTAAACCATGTAGCTTATTTTTTATCCAAACGAGGGCAAAAGCATCTCCACCAATTCCGTTAGAAGTAGGCTCTACTACAGTTAAGCATGCAGCAGTAGCAATAGCAGCATCAACTGCATTGCCCCCTTTTTTTAATATATCTAATCCTGCTTCAGCAGCTAACGGTTGTGACGTAGCTACCATCCCTTTTCTTGCATATGTAACCATTCTTTGAGATGAATAAGGATATTCCAAACTATTAAATTCCACCATTGTCGTTTTCCCCTTTTATATCATTTAGAAGTTTGAATTAGATTGACCTCCGTCAACATTCAACGTTGCACCAACAACCCAAGATGATTTTTTCGATGCTAAAAACACGACAACATTTGCTACCTCCTCAACAGTACCAAATCGCCCTGCAGGTATTTCCTCTTCTACAAACTTATTAATCTTATCTGGATTTTCATCTAAACGCTTTTGCCAATTACCTGTTGGGTGTATTATTGAGCCTGGTGCTACCCCATTCACTCTAATACCATCTTGTATTACTTCATCTGCTAACGATTTAGTAAAGCTAATCATTGCTGATTTAGCGGCGTTGTATGTAGGCTTTCCACCTGATTCACGACCAAATATTGAGCTAATATTGATAATCGAACCGTCTTTCTGTTCCTTCATATATGGTAGAGCTAACTTACTAAAATGTACTGCAGAAAGAAAGTTAAAATTCATCGCCTCTTCAAATAGTGATAAATCCGTTTCTTCTATAGTCCCACCGTTACTTCCACCAACATTATTAATTAACACATCAACTGTTCCAAAAGTCTGAATTATTTGCTTGAAAACTTCTTCTCGACTCGCCTCTTTAGTTAAATCACCTTGAAAAATATGTACGTTACCTAGCTCTTCTTTTGCAGATTGCAAGGCGTCGATAGAACGAGCAACTATCGCAACCTTTGCTCCTTCTTCTAAAAAAGCTTTTGCAATGCCCTTACCGATACCTTTTGAGCCACCAGTTACTAGGACAATTTTTTCGGATAAGTGTAGATTCATATGTGTTCTCCTTTTAAATAATTATTCGAGCTACATAAAAAAGGTAAAGTTCAACCTTTTTCTGATGAACAATTGCTTCGCTCACTGCGCGTCTACTATGAGAAAACCGCTCATAGTTACTAAAAAAAGATAAAGTTCAACCTTTTTCTGGATGGCAACTACTCCGCTCAATGCGCGCCAATTATGAGAAATCCACTCATAATTGGCTTAAAACCAAGCAGTGGCTCCGCTGTTGCTTCGAGCTACATAAAAAAGGTAAAATTCAACCTTTTTTCAGTAATTCTCCAATAATCTTCTGGTGTGAGACTGGGAATGGGTGGTTTTCTAGGTCTTTTTTTTGTACCCAGCGGAGGTTTTCTCCTGTGCTTCCTTTTTTAAGTACTGTTCCTTTATAAACGGTTATATGCCAGATGAGATGGGAAAATACGTGCTCTACTATGAGAAAGTTCTCTTCAACTATACCTTGTACATCATAGGATTCATGAAGAAATTGTTTTAGCTCATCCTTTTGGTTTTCCGAGTGTATAGTTTCATGGTTAGGAAATTCCCAAAGTCTTGCGAGTAATCCATCTTCCCCTCTGCGATGGATGAGGATATTCCCTTCTCCATCTTGTAAGACAATCGCAGCCATTTCTTTTTTCTTAGGTTTCTTCTTTTTCGCTTTGATTGGTAACTCATTTTGTACACCTTCATGATAGGCTCTGCAATGCTCACGAACTGGACAGAGTAAACATCCTGGTGAAGTTGGCGTACAAATTAATGCTCCTAGTTCCATTAACCCTTGATTAAATTGAGAAGGTTTTTCCTCTGATATAAGTCCAGAAACGGCTTCTTCAAAAATCTTTCTCGTTTTTACTTTAGCTATATCTTCTCTTACAAGTAGAACCCTCGATAAAACCCTCATCACATTTCCATCAACTGCATGCTCTGGCTTACCATAAGCAATACTTAGTATCGCCCCAGCTGTATACGGTCCGACTCCTTTTAACTTTGAAATCTCTTTCCTAGTATTCGGAACCTTCCCGCCGTATTCTTCCTTCACTTCTTTAACAGCTGTCTGTAAATTTCGAACACGAGAATAGTATCCTAACCCCTCCCACGCCTTTAACACACGTTCTTCATCTGCTTCCGCAAGTGCGTCAATTGTCGGGAACTGTTCAACAAAATTATTGAAATAAGGAATCACTGTTTCAACTCTTGTTTGCTGAAGCATAATCTCTGAAACCCATACTCGGTAAGGGTCTTGATTTTCTCTCCACGGTAAATCTCTTTGTTGTTGTTCAAACCAAGTAATTAAATTATCTTGGAATCGATTGATGTTAAAATCTAACAAAAGATTACTCACTATTATCCCTCTTATCTGTTACTCCACTTTTTTCTTAAACGCCCAACAGTGAATTTTTTCACAGCCACCTTCGACCATCGGGGCAATTTTGCTAAAAATATGATGGTCATTACACTGGCGTAATTTTTTCAATGCATGATAATGACTATCTGTAGGAACTTCAAACATTTCAACATATAAATCATCTTGGTCTGTAGCTACAAACCATTGTATATTGGATGCACCAAATTCAGGTAGCTCCTTAAGAATTTCTTCCATTGCCTTCTCATAATCCTGAATGTTTTCTTGCTTGACCTTATACTCCATGAAAATTTGTAAATAATTAGACATTATCGCCTTTCCCCCTTTTTAATCATGCTAATTTCGGGTATAACTAAAGTATGATAAAATCAGGGAGACCCCTGCCACAAGGAGGTATGCATATATGGATACAGGTACCCACGTAGTCATGGGCATTGCTCTTGGTGGCCTTGCTACACTGGACCCAGTAATTGCTGGTGATCCAACAATGAAACAAGCTATTATGGTAGCAACATTAGTTGGCTCTCAAGCGCCTGATTTTGACACGGTACTTAAACTAAAGAACAACGCAGTCTACATTCGAAATCATCGTGGAATGACCCACTCAATTCCTGCAGTACTCCTATGGCCCTTCCTAATTTCAGGAGGAATTTTATTTTTTTATCCAGAAGCAAGTTGGCTTCACCTATTGTTATGGTCTTTTATTGCCGTATTCTTGCATGTTTTTGTAGATATTTTTAATGCATATGGAACAAAAGCATTGGCTCCAGTAAAAAATAAATGGATTGCTTTAGGCGTCATTAATATATTTGACCCATTTATTTTCTTAACTCATCTGGCTGCGATCATCTTATGGCGTTACGGGGCTGATCCTGGTTATACATTCTTAGGTTTATATGTCATGTTAACTTTTTATTATATATGGCGTGTTCAAGTAAAGAGAAAAGTGGTAGCACATGCAAAGTCTATTCATCCAGATGCTACTCATGTATTCGTGTCCCCAACTTTTAAATGGAATCAATGGCATCTTGTCATTCGGACCCCAGACACTCTTTATGTAGCTGAATCACGAAACCATAAGATTAATATTTTTGAAAAATACCCTTTTGAGCCTATACCTGATGTACCAATAATTAATGCAGCAAGAAAAGATGATAATTTATCAGCCTTTCTCTCCTTCTCTCCTACATATAGGTGGGAAGTGACGTCAACGGACGGTCATCACGAAGTTCGATTTATTGATCTTCGTTATCGCACTAAAGGTCATTATCCATTTGTCGCTATTGTTCATATGGACGAAGATTTTTCTATTACAGGCTCCTACACTGGCTGGGTATATAGTGAGGAAACCTTACAAAGAAAATTAGAGGTTTCAACTCAGCCTTGACTTTAATCAGGGAGGCAGTCCTAACGGACTGCCTCTTTAATGTTTTAAATGGTCATCTTCATTTAAATACTTAAATTTTTCATTTTTAGTTGCGTATTTATCTAGATAAGGTCCATAGTTATTAATCCATTGCTTAACAATTTGTTCTGTGACCTCTTGTCCTTTATATTTTCGTCCAGCCTTTGCATAGGTTGCCTCAAAATCTTCCCACATTCCTTCAACCCATGATCGTGCTTGTCCGTAGGTAAGCTTTGAATTTTTCTCAAGCAATGAATTTGCTAAGCGTTCATATACATCATTCATTCTTCCACCTCTAACATTAATTGTGAAACATAATAAGTTACGATAAATCCAATACTATCACTGTACCAATCGAAAGGAGGTTTCGCCGAATGCGTAACAAAGAAAAAGGCTTTCCAAACCGAATCTCTTTTGATGGCGAACCACGAGCAAAAGAAGAATATTCTTCAAAACGTGCAGATGGTACAATTCGTGACCATCCTCAAGAGCGTATGCTCGAATCAAATCAAGCCCGAAAAAAGTAAGATATTAGCCTATTCTTAACCCTTTCTGGAGGTGCTTTGCCATGAGTAAAGGAAACAGATTGAACAGGTATCACGATCCATTCCAATCTCCTAGGTCTAACCCTAAGAAAGCATTTCACCAAGTAAATGGTGAAACGGAACGAAGCCTACACAATTATGTCCTAAAAGTCCAAACGCGAAAACGCTCATAGGCAATTTTGAGGCTGAATCTAAGATTCAACCTCAGGCAATGGCATTGTACGTTGTACAATGCCATTGCTTTTTCCTACATTTTTAACAACGAAATTGGTACAGCTTCTAATTCAGAACTACCATCACGGTATCCCCAGGCAAATCGACCATTCAAGTAAGATACTTCAAATGTAGAATTTCCTTCTAATAACTCATACGTTTTATTCGTTTCCACTTGTTCTGGGTCTAATAAATACGACCTTGCTAACAAAATCTTTCTTTCGTAAACAGCAAATTCACTTGCCATTCCCATCTGTTCCGCCTTTTTTGACTTTTCATTAAGTTGTGAGATTTCTTGGTGCAATTCAAACTCTGACATTTCACTATATCTTTTTTCCTGCATTCTATTTCGCCTCCATGGCTTAGATAAAAGGCTGTTCTAAAAGCCAATACTTTTAAAACAACCTCCAACATTGCTTGTATTAAATTTAAATATCTTCTATTATATTATAATTGATTTCAATTTTGAAAACAAAAGAAAGGACACTTACTAAATGCCACTATAAAATCAAATAGGCGAAGAGTAGACCTAATAATCCGGAGAAGATTGAATAATAAAACATAGGCAACAGTGTAAACCTAATGATTTTTCCTTCCTTCCCTAATAACCCGACAACAGTCGCAGCTGCAACAACATTTAGTACACAAATCATATTACCTGCATTTGAACCTAGCACTTGTAATGCTAAAATTAAAGTTGGTTCGACACCAATCTGATCTGCTACACTAAATTGAAACAGGGAAAACATCATATTGCTAAACGTTGCACTACCAGAAATAAATGAGCCTAATGCCCCGATAAAAGGAGCAACTAATGGCCATGTACCACCAAGCATGGCTGACGCTGTATTTGCTAACTCAATCGGCATACTTTCTAAACCTGAAGTATTTATTCCTGAGTTAATAAAAATACGTACCATAGGCACTGCTGTGAATAACGTAATCGCACTGCCTACAATCGCATTGGATGATACTGCAATCGAACGTCCTAATTCTGAGAACGATAACTTATGGATTACAGCTGTTATCAGGACAACAATTATAAATATAGTACCAGGTAAGTAGAGTGGCTCTAATGCAGTACTAATATTTGTTCCTAGTATATTGACCCATGAAATCTTTACGCTTTGTAACATTGCCTTTAATGGAAGTATCTCAAGTCGAGTTAATACTAAAAATAAACCAACTAATAAATATGGTACCCAAGCAAGCACTAGTGATAACTGTCTTTTAGAGCTTTTATCATCTGTTGAACTTGAGATTACCTTTCCTACCCAATCCTCAGCCCAGCTTGTTCTAGGTGGAAAATCCCACTGTTCCTTTGGTAGAAAAAATCCACGTTTTGCTGCTGGTACCACGATTGCTAAACCAATTAAACCTCCAAATATAGATGGAAACTCTGGTCCTAGGAATGTTGCCACAATAAGAGCTGGTATCGTGAAGCTAAGTCCAGCAAAAATGGCAAACCTCCAAAGTTGGAACCCTTCTTTCCAAGACTGATTTTCCCCAAAAAAACGTGTAAGGAGCACCACAAGAATTAATGGCATAAAAGTACCAACAAAAATATCAATTTGCATAACTTGAGCCGCTACAACTCTCATATAGTCGCCCATATCCATTGTGCCTAAATAAGTTGCTACTACTGGTGCGATTTGAGACCCTTCTTGCAAACCTTGGTCAACCCCTACAATAATAGGCGTCCCTACAGCTCCAAATGAAACAGGACTACTATCTGCAATAAGGGCTAACACAACAGCTGCTAATGGTGGAAATCCTAATGCCACTAATAACGGAGCAGCAATTGCTGCAGGTGTACCAAATCCAGCTGCACCCTCAATGAACGCGCCAAACAACCATGCAATAATGATTAATTGAACTCTCCTATCTGCACTAATACCTAGAAAGCTATTTCTAATCGTATCAATTGCTCCACTGTTTTTGAGGGTATTTAATAATAAAATAGCTCCAAATACAATATAAAGAATAGAAATGCCAATAATAACACCTTCAAGTGAAGCTGCAATTAATTGAATGAAAGGTACCCGCCAATAAAAATATGCTAATATACCTGTAGCTAATAAACTGATCGGCATCGCCTTCATAGCCGGCATACCGAGTACAACTAAGAACAATAAAACTGCAAGAATTGGGGTTAAAGCAATAATCGTTGTCATCTATGAAGTTCCTTTCGCAATGTCATGTAACATTGCATTAGTCACAAATAGTTTTTCGAATAACTAAGTAATAGCCCGTATGTATCGAACTTTTCTATTACTCTTCCCTTCATCTTCCAAAAATATTTTTTGTAACAGAGTACTTATCGTACCCCCATACTATTCATTAAGTTGCCTCCACCTATAGCATGTAACTACTGCAAAAGCTTTCAAATATGGGAAATCCCCTCATGAAGGATTGTTCTTTTTTTCCTCTAAGTAACGTTCAACTAATTCTGAACTAAAGCCTTTCCTATATAAAAACTGTTTCAGTTTCATTTCTTGTTCCCAAGAAGAATTACCCTTTAATTTTCTCTCGTATTTAGAAGCTTGATACTCTAGCGCATCTAATTGTATGTTTGTATCCGTTGTTACTTCTACAAGTTTCCACGCTTCATCTATTATTTGAAAAGAAAATCCTTTCGCAACTAATCTGTTACTTATTTTTTGTTTCACTGCAGAAGCTGATTCTCTGCTAGATGGCTTCCCTTTTTTCTCTAAATAATCCTTTACCTTTTCAAGTTGGTCGTCAAAAGTAAATTGTAAAAGCGCCTTTTCAATATATTCTCTCTTTACTCCTTTTAGATCTAGTTCTTGACGAATAATATTAGGGCCCTTAACAGTTGTGTTCATTCTCGTTCTTACAAAAGCCATCGCAAATTCTAAATCATCTATGTACTTATAGTTATGTAGTTTATTAATAATGACCGAGATAACTTCTTCCTCCATCTCTTTGCCTAATAAATAATCTTTTATTTCTTTTTCCGTTCGAATTCGATAAGAGAGATATAAAATTGCCAAATTATAAGCTTTTTTTATATTGTCTTCATAAAAAATATCCTTTAAATCATCTTCATTTAATTCTTTTCCTTTTTTTATCCCTTTAGATATCAGAACATCCTGATCAACACTAAATCCATACTCTTCGCCTCTTCCACGATCTATAAATACATTAAAGCGCTCCTGTGTTCTTTTTTGGGTTGTAATTTTCGTTACCTTTATCATAGAACTATCACCTCCACACCTTTTATATTTTTAATTTTAACAAATTAAGAGTTAGGGTAAGTACTAATAGAGGAAATTAAACTAAGGTAGGTTATACTTATAGTGAATTTTTCTTGAACAGAAGATAGACAATTGGGAGGAGAGATGTAACATGAATATAGTCATTGCAGGAGGAACCGGTCTTATCGGTACTGCTTTAACAGAAAAATTAACTAGAGACGGACACCATGTTTATATATTAACGAGAAAAAGTAACAAGTCAGATAAAAAATATGTTACGTACGTTGATTGGCTTACACCAGAGAGTAAACCAGAAGAACATTTGCACAATATTGATGCTGTTATTAATCTTGCTGGTGAGTCAATTGGAGCTGGCCGTTGGACGGACAAACAAAAAGAACGTATTCTAAATAGCCGTATTGACTCAACTAAAGAAGTTATCAATTTGATGAGTAAATTAGCTAACAAACCATCTACCTTTATAAATGGATCTGCAACTGGATATTATGGTAGTTCTTTAACAAAAACATTTACGGAAACTTCCGAACCCTCTGGAACAAATTTTTTAACGAAGGTTACAGAAAAATGGGAAAAGGAAGCCAGTTCAGCAAGCTTTTTAGGAATTCGAACAGTTATCCTTCGTACTGGAGTCGTTTTATCGGAAAAAGGTGGAGCGCTTGAACGAATTATCTTACCATATAAATTTTTCGTAGGTGGAACGGTTGGTTCTGGAAGGCAATCGGTTTCTTGGGTTCATATAGATGATGTTGTAGGATTAATAAACTTTGCACTGACACATGAACACATTAATGGCCCACTCAACTTAACAGCACCAAATCCAGAAATGATGAGCGATTTTGGTAAAACAATTGGTCGTGTAATGAAAAGACCTCACTGGTTACCAGCTCCTTCATTTGCATTAAAGTTGCTGCTTGGGGAAATGAGTCTTCTTGTATTAGAAGGACAAAAAGTATTACCCGAAAAAGCGATGGATAACGGGTACACATTTAAATTCCCTTCTTTATACGGTGCATTAGAAGATATTTTGAACTAAAAAAATATAGAAATATAAAGAGTGTTCAAAAAGGGAATTTACTCCCTTTGAGCACTCCAACCTCTTCTAAAATTCATCAAATAAGACAAGTCCTTCTGCTAATATAACCTTGTAAATTCTACATACCTATTCTTTAAAAAACTAACAAAAATTTCATCAAATTTTCATAAAATATTTGTTTCTTTTTTAGCCCATGTATCATATTATATAAAAGGGATTAAGAGTATTTTAGTGGATTATATGATTAATTCCTTAAAAAGAAGTAATAACACCTTAATTTGATGAAATTTCAAACAATTTAATGATTTTTTCTTACTGGGAAGACAATTGGTGCGTCACCAGCAATGCTGGTCCTAGTGGGTTCGATTCCCACCCCGAATTTGATTTGCAACTTAATTAAATTCGAGGGTGGGTTATTTGTGCCTGCCCTCATTAAAGGGAGGACTTTTACGATGTTAAAAAAACGAGAACTAGCTGATTGCCACCAATTGTATGAATTACTTGTAGACCCTGCAGTATTCCCATTCGTAAGACAAAAAGCATCCTCTTATGACGAGTTCCTGTTCTTAACTAAGCAAACAATTGAAGCAGAAGAGCGTGGAGAATTAATCTCTCGCACCATTACAGATGAATGGGGTGCTCCAATTGGCACGATTAACTTATATGATATTGATGAAGGAAATGGATTTTTAGGCACATGGATTGGTAAGCCCTACTTCGGAAAAGGCTATAATGCCATTGCAAAAAATGTCTTTTTTCAGGAACTCTTTTTTGAACAGGACATTCAAACGATTTTCATGCGTATTCGTAAGGAAAATACTCGTTCGGTGAAAGCAGCACAAAAACTAGAGTACTGTATGATTGCTAACGAATTACGCTCAGATATTTACAATAAATTAAACGAGCTAGGTCCAATCTATGATTTATTTCAAATCGAAAAGGACCAATACCATTTACACATGATGCGTACACAATCACACGAAGAGGCAATCGAGATTAAAGAAGCATAAAGGACCTAGTTTCCATCACTTGGTTAACGGCTACTGAAAAAACTTTTTTCAGTAGCTTTTTTATTTTTACAAGTGGAATAATTTCACAAGATTTTCTCAATACTAGTAATGGATGATGTACATCCTTTATTACATAGTAGAAAGCGAGGAATTGCCTATGGAAAGCAAAAAAAGACGCGTAAAAGAAGAAAAGAAAACTCTAAACAAAACGCAAGAAGTATTGTATCAACATGAGTTTCGTGCTGCTGACCGAGCTGCAAGGAGATAAGCTGTCGTTACTGTCTTTTGATTAATTATTCTAATTATGAACAGAGGAGACGATACACATGGGCAAGAAAAAACAAAACAATCAACAAACTAATAGACCTGCAAATGATGTGGAGTATTCAAGAGAACTTGCAGATTCTGAAGATATTGAAGCAAACGCAAGGGCGGCTGCTGCAAACCGAAGAGCTGCAGAAAGAAAGAACAATAAATAGAATGGCTAATTGTTAATGAACAATGATTAATTAAAAAAATAAGTGTCCAATTGTCTGATGACAATTGGACATTTTCTATTTCGATTCATTGATACTAACTGCTATGTAAGCAATTTGAAAGTTCTTGTTTTTATTTGACGAAAACTATTGAAATATTTTTATCTCTTTATATCTCTTCATATCTCACTCTATCTCACTCGCACGAAACACCTGATACAAAAGGCTTTTTAAAGACTTTTAAAACTTAGGTATTCAACCAATATTTATCAAATCTTTAGAAAACATCATTATACGAGAGGAAATAGAAAGACTAACTACCTTAGTGACTGCTATCAATGGTCAATCTAAATTATCGTGATTAATCACGTTCACACTCGTTTGCGAAAAGTTGGCGACCCCCTTATCATTATTTATGAGCTTAAAATAAAAACGGTTTTAAAGGAGGAAATTGCTATTAGTACTGTCACAATTTCGGAAGGTGATACCCATGAATAGCGACATTGCCACTTTGACAAATACAACGACAACTGACACCCTTACCTTTGATAAGCCCAAGGTAGAAGATGGAGCAGCAATGTGGGAGTTAGTGAATAATTCAACATTAGATACAAATTCATCTTATAAATACATCATGATGTGTGAATTCTTCGCAGAAACTTGTGTTGTTGCAAAAGAAAATGACAAACTTGTTGGGTTCGTAACTGCATTTATCCCTCCTGAACGACAAGATGTTGTTTTTGTTTGGCAGATTGGTGTTGACCAATCTCAAAGAGGAAAAGGTCTAGCTTCAAAAATTTTAAATGAGTTAATTTCTCGCACAGGTTGCAAAAATGTTAACTATTTAGAAGCGACTGTTACCCCTTCAAACAATGCATCACAATCGTTATTTAGACGCTTAGCTAGAGATCATCAAACAGAATGTGAAATAAAGGAATGCTTTGGAGAAGAGCTATTCCCAGGTGATGATCATGAAGAAGAGTTAACGTTTCGAGTTGGACCTTTTAATAAATAAGTGTTCTTATAAATCTAAGGAGGATAAATTAATATGACTAAAAATGACCTAAGTATTTTCGAACAATTAGAATCAGAGGTACGCAGTTATGTACGCAGTTTTCCAACAGTATTTACAAAAGCAAAAGGATATACACTATGGGACGAAGCAGGAAAAGAGTATATTGACTTTTTCGCAGGTGCCGGTGCATTAAACTACGGACACAACGACCCAAATATGAAATCAAAACTTGTTGATTATATCTTAAATGATGGTATTACTCATTCTTTAGATATGGCTTCAACAGCAAAGGCTGAATTCCTTAAAAAGTTAAACGATGTAGTCTTTAAACCTCGTAATCTAGAATATAAGGTGATGTTCCCAGGACCAACTGGAACAAATACAGTCGAAAGTGCTTTAAAATTAGCTCGTAAAGTAACAGGTAGAACTGATGTAATCAGCTTCACAAATGGTTTCCATGGTATGACAATCGGTGCATTGTCTGTAACAGGTAACTCATTTAAACGTAAAGGTGCTGGAATCCCACTTCAAAACGTGGTAACAATGCCATATGATAGTTTTGTTAATGATGAGCTCGACACTCTGGAGTATCTCGAGCAGTTTTTAGAGAATGATGGTAGTGGTGTGGAAATACCAGCTGCTATGATACTCGAGACAGTCCAAGGTGAAGGCGGCTTAAATGCAGCAAGATTCGAGTGGTTAAAGAGAGTTCAAGACATTTGTAACCGTTGGGAAATTCTCTTAATTGTTGATGATGTTCAAGCTGGTGTAGGTAGAACTGGTACATTCTTCTCGTTTGAAGAAGCTGGAATCGACCCTGACATCGTTTGTTTATCAAAATCAATTGGTGGATATGGTCTACCACTAGCCCTTACATTAATTAAACCTAAATATGACATTTGGGAGCCAGGTGAACATAACGGTACATTCCGTGGTAATAACATGGCATTTGTTACAGCAACAGAAGCTCTAACTAATTGGGAAGATCCTCAATTTGAAAAAGACATTAAAGCAAAATCAGCGAAGATTACTAAGTTCTTAGAAAAAATGATTGCAGATTATCCTGAAATGCAAGGTTCATTACGTGGACGTGGTTTCATGCAAGGTATCTGTTCTGAAGTTGAAGGGTTCTCTTCAAAAGTAGCTGCTGCAGCATTTGATCAAGGTTTAATCATGGAAACTGCTGGACCTAGTGATGAAGTATTCAAGCTCTTCCCTCCATTAACGATTGATAATGAAGGATTAGAGAAAGGGTTCGCTATTATTGAAGAAAGTATTAAAACACTTGTAAAAGAAAAAGCTAGTGCATCATCATAATTGCCTACTAACAGCGGGGCTCACCCGCTGTTAGTCATTTAATCACTAAACAAAAACGATTAGACATGGAGGAAATGAACATGAAAGTAGTTAAATTAGCAGATATCATCGGTACAGGTAATGAAGTAAAAGGTGAAAACTGGACAAGTCGTCGTCTTCTATTAAAGAAAGATAACATGGGATACTCTTTACATGACACACTTATCCATGCTGGTACTGAAACTCATATTTGGTATCAAAACCACCTTGAAGCAGTATACTGCATTGAAGGTGAAGGTGAAGTAGAAACATTAAAGGATGGTAAAATCCACCCTATTAATAAAGATACTGTATATGCTCTTGATGAGTATGATGAGCACTTACTTCGTGCAAAGACAGACATGCGTATGGTATGTGTATTCAATCCACCAATTACTGGTAAAGAAACACATGATGAAAACGGT
This sequence comes from Bacillus sp. FJAT-45350, assembly GCF_002335805.1. Lineage (NCBI taxonomy): Bacteria > Bacillati > Bacillota > Bacilli > Caryophanales > Bacillaceae > Bacillus > Bacillus sp. FJAT-45350. The sequence goes on from NZ_NISU01000001.1 coordinate 2,770,834, forward strand.
GTTTACCCATTAGTTGAAGATGACGAATCAGTTGAAGCTTAAATTGTAATGAGCAACTCCTTTTACGAGGAGTTGCTTTTTCCATCTTTATGTAGCTATGGCACTTCTCTTTCCTTCTCTTTCCTCCTCCCTCCTAACACTCTTCTATGTTATATCTTAAACTTAGCTAGTAAATATGACATCCCAAGAAATGCAATAATTACAATTTATGGTACTGTCGGTGTTGGTAAATCAACAATCACAAAATCACTTGTGAGTGCACTTCAATTTCGCACATTCTTTGAAAATGTTGAAAATAATCCTTACTTAGTTGAATTTTATGGGGATTTTGATCGATGTAGAAGGAAGTATTGAGGATATTTTAGCAAGGCTTGAAGACGTGTTCGCCCAATGGAGCAACAGGGTATGAAATTGACTTTTTGCACTCTTTACAGCAAACAATAAATCAACCAGTTACATCTTATATAAACAATATATATAATAGAAGTATATTGATTTACTTGAAAGGAGCTAACAAACTGTGATTGAATTTGCCTCTTCATTTATACTACTTTTTCTTTTTTTCGGGTTGGGTATATTCCTACTAAACATTCTAACTAGCATATGGGCATATAGAGATTCCATCCGTAAAGGAAATAGTAAGGAGTATGCGATTATTGTCTTAGTAGGTACATTGTTCTTCCCTATCCTTGGATTAATTGTTTACCTTATCATTCGAAATGATTAATTAAGCAGTACAGTCTCAAAGTTAACTGCTTCACGCTCTACACCTAGCTTCTCTAAAAAATCATACACTTCATCTAATGTCTCTGCAGGATATGTAAATTTAGTAATATGATCAGTTTGCTTAATATTATCTACTAAAGAATCTCCTTCCTTCAGCTTATCCTTTATAGATAAAAGAAAACCAATCATCTCTTCATCCTTCTCAAAGCTTAGTATCCCTCTTGTTTTATTATAGGATACAACAAGGGGGACATTTGTATAAGGATGAAGGAAATATGCCTTATATAATTTATTATCCATAATACAAACTCCTTCCGTTTACTATCACTGTATTAACTGTATATTTTACCAGTACTTTTTGCAATTTAAAAGCTTGATACAAAAAAGGATGTGGAGAAAAAGGTCAAACCTTTATGCCACATCCTTTTCTATTTATTATTTATTTAATACGAACATTCATTGTATCTTGTAATCTTGTAGGGTAATCAACAATTTCTAGAATGATCCGCTCTTCCTCCAGTCTTGGAATACTAAATTTAGTTTCCATTATGCGACCATCTGGATTACTAGTTCCAATAGAATTAACAGAAGCGACCTCTTCCCCCTCCTCATTCATAATTAGGCTACTTAGTACTTGATAGCTATGGTTCATGCTATCAAACTTTTCATCTAGCTCAATATGAAAGATAAAATGGTGCATGTTGTTCGTTGTCTTTAATTCCTCTAAATGGAGCCCACTTGGTGCCTTTATTAGCTTACCATTGGTCAGGTCAATGACAACCTTTCTATCTGCATCGCTTAATGCTCTCACTTGAGATGCTTCTAAGTAAAGTTCTTCTGATTCATGAAAATAACTGCTCTCTAAATACAAAATTTGTTCATACTCGCTAATATAATTAGCTATTATCCCATTAGTGGATGTACTCCACCTTTCTCCGTTTTCATTCACTACCATTAAATCTTCGAATCGAAAAATCTTATAAAGGTTTGTTTCATCGAATTGAACTTTAAGTGACATTCTTGTAGGATAAATCGTAGCTTCTTTAAATATCATCCGTTGATTTGCAAAATACGTTTCTTCATTTATCTCATATTCCTCTTTCAACCCGATAAAAGTTTCTTTATTAATAGGAAATGTGACGCTCCAATTTATATTTTCTGTAGTAACATAACTAGACTTATCTCTTAATTGAAATTCAACTTCAACTGTTAGTTCATCCGGAATCGATGTATCTTCCATAAAATTAACATCGATTTTTCCATAACTTATTTTTTCATCAGCTAATTGGTCGTGAAAATTACCATATGATACTGAACCGATACTAAACCCTTCTCCTAATTCATTAGTAAACGATATCTCCCTCATAGAAGCACTAGTGACATCCCCCATATTTTCTACTGAATAAAATAATACCATCCTAGACTCATCTATCGTCATCCCTTCTACTGTCCATTTAAGGTCAAGGTGTTTATCTGACTCATTAATCGGTGTAGCATAATCATGTTCAATTGCTTCCTTTAACCCTTTATCAAAATGAACAAGCTCTACAAAATACTTCCCACCAGGTAATTCCCCTATATAGTTCGCAAAGACAGGAGATACTCGGACTGTTGTCACCATAGTTATAAGAAATAAACATGCAACAGCAACTGTCCATTGCGCCTTTCTTTTTCGTACTTTTTCAAATCGTGCCTTTTCAATACCCGATTGAATAAACATATCTATTTGTTCAGGTACTTCTTGATTTCTTTTCTTTTGACCGTACCTTTTTAACTCTTGCTCATCCATCAAGATCACCTACCTTCATTTGAACTTTGAGCTGTTTTAAAGCTTGATGTATCCATGTTTTAATCGTTCCCTCTGGTCTTTTAAGAATATTTGCTATTTCACTAATCGGTAGCTCTTGAAAATATCTTAGAATAATAACATGCTGATACTCCGCTCGTAGTTTAGCAATCTCTTCTTCTAACTCAAGCTTCATCTGTGAATGTTCTTCTATCTGATTCACAGGTTCCGAAAACTGTACGACCATTCGTTTCTTTTGCTTAAGTTCATCGCTACAATGATTTATTAAAATTCGGATAAGCCAAGTTTTAAAATACTTCGGTTCCTTCAACTTTTTACAACTTTTAAAGGCAAGGTATGTTACCTCTTGAATAGCTTCAAGAGCATCAGACTCATTTTTAACATATGAAAAGGCTATCTGATAAAGCTGTTGTTTATAGGCTGCAATTAGCTCATAAAACGCTTCACCGTCTCCCTTTCTGGCACGCCTAACTAATTCCTCCGTGTTCACGTAATTCCTCCATTCCGTATAACAAACACATCTACCTATTAGACTGCTAACAGCTTAGAAACGTTTTACTAAAAGAAAAAAAACCGCTAAGCGGTCTTTTGTTTAAAGCAATGTGCGGAGCCATTGCCCTTCTTTGAATAAGCTTTCACTTATCCATAACTTAAGTATTTTTTATTTTCCTAAAAAAAGAATAGAGAAAACTTAATTAGTTTTCTCCTATCCCATTCACATTTTATACTTCTTGACCTTTTCTGCATTCTATTACTAGCTTTAAATATTCCTCATCAATTTCTGCTTCCTCTGCTAATTCTGGAACCTTTGAAATATCTTTACCACAATGGGGACAATTCCAGTTATGTTTATCATAAGCAGGAGAGAATGAGAGATGTAAACAACTACAACACACCTTTTTCAACATTGTCATCGCAATACTACCTTTCTTTTAATTAATAACCATCACTGGAATTTTTGATAGGTTCATAACTCCGAGACTTACACTCCCCATAGCATATGAATTATAATCAGATAAGCCACGGCACCCTATGACAATTAAATCAATCTCCTCGTTTGCCGCATAATTTATAATTTCATATTTAGGTTCACCTTCTAGAACCTTCCCAACTTTCTCAATCGGATAATCAGCGAAATATTTGATACTCTTTTCAATTATTTGAGAGCCTTGCTTTACTAAATGCTCTCTAATATTAGGATATATTTTCATTAAATCCTCTGATTCAGGTATAATATGAACGAAATGAAGTGATGGTAAAGAAACGAGAAAATGCTGTTTAACAAAGTCAAATGCTTTATATACATATTTGGAATCATCTGTCGCTATTAAAATTCTCATATGTTTCTCCTACTCTATATTGACTATTTACTAGATTTGAACTGCTTTTAACATATATTGATGATCATTCAACATTTTCTTCCAAATAGTTTGACAAATCAGTCCAAAATTCTGTAACGGAGGATAAGGATACACATCCCTATCCTCCGTTATGGTCATTTGCTTTTTAGAAAGTGTTTGTCTTGATAAAAGTAATTCGGTTTCATTGTTTCATTTTCATATGGTTTATGAAAAATATGAGTTGTTGCAGGAGAAACTGGCGGAATAAGCCATGTCCAATCTCCTGTTACATGCCGGTTACACTTCTCTTCTCTTTCCTCAAAATGCTTAAACTGATTAGCTGCTGTATGATGATCGACAATACTTACACCATCTTCTTTAAAAGAGTGCAGAACCGCCATATTTAATTCTACTAATGCTTTATCTCTCCACAAAGTTGATTCTCGACTAGAGTCAATCCCCATAATTGATGCGACTTTTGGTAGCATATTATATCTGTCCGTATCTGCAAAATTTCTCGCACCGATTTCTGTTCCCATATACCAACCATTGAAAGGTGCTGCTGTGTACTGTATTCCACCAATTTCAAGCATCATTTCCGATACGATCGGAACAGCGTACCACTTTAGATGTAAATCCTCAAAGCTAGCAATTTCAGGATGACGAATTTCTACCTCTAAAACTATTTCCTTTGGAATCTCAAAGAACTTTGGCTCCTTACCCTCAATCTCTATTACTAGTGGAAGAATGTCAAAATGAGTTCTCTCTCCTTCCCACCCTAACTCCCTACAAACATTTGTGAATTCAATCGAACCAGGATCACCTATAATTCCATGGTTTGTTTCGTATCCTGCGTATCGAATGAGCTGATAATTCCATATCCGTACTCGCTTTTTTGTTGCTGGCTTTAATATTGTAATTGTCGGTAAAATCTTACCATTATTTGTTGCATATTCAATATGTCGAATGAGTGCTTGTGCCATTTCCTCTTCCGTTTCAAGCGCACGTTCATCTAAAATATGTAATGTATCCCAAAATAATCGACCAATGCATCGATTACTATTTCGCCACGCCATCTTTGCTCCGTGCTCTAACTCTTCATTTGTATGCTCATAAAAGCCACTATCATTTATTTGAGATTTCACTTCAGATAATCGCTGTTCTGTCTCTTTTGAACCTTTTCCAAGCTCGGCATAACAAGTCATAATGAACTGTACTGCTTCTTGAAGTACTTGCTCTTTTGAATACACGATACTCCACCCCATTATTGTTGTAGCTTCTAGTATGTTCAGCATATGTAAATTTTACTACTAAAACCATTATAGTTTAAATTTTTCGATAGTAGTTTTTTGTTAGTAAGCTTTCATAAAAAGGACACTTTTCAACAGAAGCTGGCATAAACAATTATAAGCTTCAGTTTGAATTTTTGGGATTCCTTACTTATAAGTGGTAAAATCATATCGTCATTTACTATTTATAAGGGGTTATACTATGGATTCAGTCACACACACACTTTTTGGCTTAACAATTTACGGAGCAATTGATAAAAAGGAGATGACTCCAAAAACAAAAAAAGCCTTTTTTTTAACGGCAGTAGTTGGAAGTCATTTACCAGATATTGATGTTATCTCTCAACTTTGGGATACAGAAGGAAATTACCAAATGTGGCATCGTGGAGTAACACATTCACTTTTCATGGTACCTGTCTGGGCACTGCTTCTTGTATTTCTTTGCTACATTTTATTTGGAGTAAAAGATAGACGCCTATTTTATGTAGGTTTGTTAGCTGTATTTATACATAGCACAATCGACCTTTTTAATGCGTGGGGAACTGGCTATTTTGAACCACTTTCCTCAATTCGCATAACCTTTGGTACACTACCGATTGTTGACTTAGTAATTTGGGCTATTATTCTTACTGGCTTTTTAGTGAGACGATTAAATAAAAACTCAACTTACCGCGTATACCGCTATGTAGGAATTGCCATTGCATTACACGTTCTTATCCAATCAGCTCAGGGATATGTCATCTATCATAAATATACTGACCAATATGAACAACATACATTATCAGCAAGCTTCATCCCTTGGCATTTTACTGTTATCGGTAAAGAGGAAAATGAAATAGAAATACTAAGCACAAATCTATTTGGTTACGAAGAGCAACAGTATTTACTAACTTCCGCTGAAGATACGAATCTAGAAGAATTATTTGAACAACGCCCAGAAGCAAGAACCTTATATGAATGGTCCCCATTTGTCGTCATCGTAGACGAAGACGACACACTCGGCGTATACGACCCAAGATTCTACCGAAACGGACAATCGTTTTTATTTGAGTATATAGAAAGAGCAAACTGACACAAGGAAAGTTTGCTTTAAAGCGATGAGTGAAGTCGCTGTCATGTTTTAAGCCGTCTAGGAGTGGTTTTCTCCTAAACGGCGCACAGCGAACGAAGCCATCGCCCTCTCTGACTAAGCTTAACTTTTTCTTTATTCACTCACTTCACATATACAAGCTAGCCAAAAAAATTCCCAGATTTTGCTGATAAATTGTGTCAAATTGAGATATAGGAAGTGGATTTACTCCTCTTCCTAACTCAACTGTATACGCAGGTATTTGCCATTCTTGTATAATCCAATCCTTATAGCCTGCAAAACTATCGACGTAACGAATCGGCCAATATCCACTTACTCTTGCAAATTCACTTACTATATCTTCAGCGATTGGTGGCTCTAGTCCTTGGAATCCCCAGTAAATTACACTTCCTTGAGTATGATACGCAAGTACTCGGTCAAAGCCACTCTCCTCCGCTAATTCAGCCATCGCAACTGCTTCCGGCTCAGTTAAAGGAGCGTATCCTGGGAAGTCTCTTGGAGCTGGTGAAGAAGGCTTCCTCTCCGCTTCCTCCTCCCAAAGGGCAGGGTACTGATTATTAAGGTCTACTCCTCTAATATTTGCTTTCCAATCAGAGAAATCAGTGCTTCCATCATTAATTGCTAATACTGTACTTCTATAAGGTTCTTCTGGAAGACCTTCCACTAGTAAATCTACACCATCTGGATTGACCATTGGAACGATTGATAATGTTACAGAATCATAGTATGGTGGCATAAATAATCCTCGGATTGAACCTTGATTCGTTAACGAAAGAAGATATTCATTTAACGTCTGCATTAAAATAGGTGTTGTAATCCACTCATGAGCATGAAAAGAACCATTCATATGGACTCGTTTATTTCCTCTTCCTATCTGAAGCTCAATAAGATCTTTTCCCATGACAGAGTTTCCAATAATCCTTGTTGTAATAAAAGGATATATCTCCGTTAATTGATTTATCTCTCGTACCATATCTGAATAACTATATGCTCGTTTGCCTACAACGATTGGATTAACAACACGTACAGGAATATTAATTTGTTGCCCTATTTGCAAAGCGTAAGGGCTAACGGTAGGATTTACTGCCATTAGCGCATCAACAGAAATTCCTCTCTCATTTGCTATTCTCCAAAAAGATTCACCAGGCTGTACTTGATAAAAGCTAATAAAATGGCCAGGAATGCTCACCACTTGACCAATTTGTAATGCATTAGGGTTAACATCTGGATTTGAATCAACGATAAGTGTCACAGGCACTTGAAACAACTGACTGTAATACCAAAAGCTATCTCCTTGCCTTACTCTAATATTCAAGTTATCATCCCTTTTCGTTTTTACCTATTAGAGAAATCTTTAGCTCTCTTATTTGTATGAAAGAAAGGGACATTTATATGATATTAAAGGTTAGTTTTTTCCTTTTGACTACTGGTCAGATTATTGAAAGACTTTTGTAGTTCACTTATTCCAGATTTACAAACTCCATAGCTTAGCCAGGAGCAATCCCTACATAGGACGTCTAGATCATTCGGATTTACCCTTTCAGCAGTCAGTTGAATCAGAGATTGCTTATCATAGCTCTCATTCGGCTTAATCCCAATATGAGAAAGTACCCTATCGTCCATCGCAACAATTCGCTCATCGGCTCCAATACTCGATTCACATTTATTAACCCCATGATGAGGGCATGTCATGCATGCTTCATCTAAACTAGCTACTACTCTAATATCAAAATTCTTCTCTCTATCTTTTACATCTGAGACGATTTGTCCCATTTTACGAATAAACTCAGGGCTGTAGCCCATCCCTTGAAATCCATGAATACATAATAAATGATGACCACGTAGCGTTATCGACATCTCTTCCCTCCTGACTTCTTTACTTTAAATGATAAAAGTCCACTACTTCTCCAGTTGTAAGACGAACTTTAGGTCGTACTGGTTCTTCGGCAAAATTAGTGAAGCCAATAATCATTCCTTTTTTCTCTTTCGGTAAGCGAATTGTCTGTCCCAAGCGATACAACGTCATCCGGAATACAAATGCTTTAATAATCGACTCATCGAATTGCATTCCTTTTCTATCCCAAATAAACTGTCGAGCTTTCATTTCATCTAAGCTAGTTTCAGCTAAATACCCACCCAATTTTTCATCATAAGCTTGGGCTATAGTAATAATTCGTCCAAACAAACTAATCTGCTCTTTCTTCTTTCTATTTGGCATTCCTGTACCATCAACATATTCATGATGATCAAGAATTGCTTGAATAATTGTTTTCTTATTCCCATTATTAGATGAGCTAATTAATTTAATAGATTCTCTAATATGCTCGTTAACCATCGCACCCTTATTCCTACCAGTGTTTAAATACTGCACAAAGTTATCTCGCTTCATATTCACAAAACCACTATCTGCAAAAAGCGTCGCAATCGCCAAATCTAATAATTCATCATCCGTTAGCTCTATCGATAAACCTAATAAGATCGAAATAGTTGTTGTGTTGATCGCATGGATATAAAGTCCATCATGATAATCCTTCATTTGCTTAGTTAAACTAACCAGTTGCCTATCTGTTATTAATCTCTTAAGGAGTTTATTTTGTACTTTTTTCACACGTTCTTTAAAATAAGTTGACTCTATCTTTTCCTCAAATATTGACCATAATGGTGATAGAAACAGCGGTTTTATTGCTTCAGCTTGGCCTGTTTCCTTTTCTTCCTCCGCTTGTACTTTAGGTGCTTCCTTAGTGACTATTCTATTATCATAGTAAACAGCTTCTTTTACAGGAAATGCTAATTTCTCGCAATAGAATGTCGTGACCTGATGTAACTTTTGTAAAAAATCTGGTGAATTATATAGTTTTTCATTTTCAAATATCTCTAGTTCTTTATCTGTTTTTACTATAATAATTGGAGCTGATGATCCTACTTGTTTTTCTAGATGCTTCAATACTGATTCTGTAATTGATTTATAGCGGTTAATAAGTAAATAACCATCTGGTCGGTAAATAGGATGAAGAGTTATATCTCCCCTCTTAAGCTTATTAATTTCTGTTAGCCACAATGTAACGTTAGAACTCACGACGTACACCTACTTTTTTAATACAATTATTACCCTTGTTCACGAATATTGTAAACAAAAGATTAGTAGGGTCTTAACGTCACAGACACACCAATCTTCTTACAGATTGTTAAATAGTGCATGAACGTTAACACAACTACACCAGTGTTCATCCCTAGAATAATTCCGTTCATTTGCAGTTGCTCCATTGAACCTAATACAAACATCAGGACAAAGGAAACAAATGTTGACCAAACAGAATGGAAGAACGCTTCTTTTACAAGCCCTAGCCCAATTAAATAGGCTTGCATTGGAATAACAAAAAAGTGAAAAAAGAAATATGGAACTAATATTTGTAAATAACCAATTGCCGGTGATGCCTCAAAGAATAGACTTGTTAAAGGTTCCGCATAGAAATAAAAGATTAGCACCGATGGTACCCCATATGCTAGCGTCAGTAGCATCACTTGCCGTAAGAGATTTTGTAGCTTTGGTAAATCTCCCTTTGCGTATGCTTCTGAAACTGTTGGTATTAACACAATTAATAAAGAATGGGCAATAAAGGCAGGGAAGAAACCTATGGTAAAGGCTACCCCTGCAAGCTTTCCGTACTGAATTAAAGCCAGAGACTCCGTTAACCCAGCACGCATCAATGCGAATGATATTAAAAATGGTTTTATCGCAAATGTTGCCGCATGGAAAATTCGTAATCCTGTGTATGGTACAGATACCGCTAATAGATGTTCCCTTACCTTTTTCCCACTCATCATCGCACTTGGTGTATACTTTAACTTTTGAACTTTAGTAAAAAATACTGAAATGATATAAACGACCATCACCAATTCACTCGCTACTAGCGTACATAAAGAAATAAGAATAGATACTTCTTGTTCAAATTGAAAGAACTGATAAACAACAACTAATAAAGCAAGCTGCACCGCTTTTCGTAAAAAGCCCGCAAAGGCAATTTTACCCATTTCATGTGAGCCCATTAAATAGCCTCTAGCAATTGATGAAAAGGAAATCATCGGGATTAGCAAAATAACAAGCCACTGAATTAGCGGATGATAGCGATCAAATATCGGTAACTGTGGTAAAACAAAAACAGCAGCAACAACAAATATAGCTGTAAAAGCTAACACAAACCGAACCGCATGTTGTAGCATACTGCGATGGTACTTCTTGTCCTTTTCTGCGATAAATTTAGAAATCGAAATCGGTAACTCCATACTAGCCAAAACAGCTATAAAGATGATTGATGGAAAAATAGACATATAGAGCCCTAGCCCTTCCTCACCTAACTCCCTAGCTAGTACCATATTAATAAAGAATTCAAGACACTCTCCGATGAATGCCGCGATAACTAACAACAGTGCTCCCTTATAAAATGTCTTCATCTTGACTCCCCTTATCGAAACAGCATTACTAAATAAGTATGAGACAAGTCTGGAGATTATTTTAAAAAAGTGTGGGAAAACGGAATTTCTGGAAATGCATTTAGAAGAATCAAGTTAGCAAATTTTGTTTAGTATTGTCGAAACGTAAATATAATGAGGATTTTGCAAATATAACGTCAAAAAAAGCTTGAGGACAATTTCCTCAAGCTTCCTTCGTTTAAACTAAAATAGACCTAGTGCTTTTCCATCTGCATCTACATCCATTGCTAATGCAGCCGGCTTTTTTGGAAGACCAGGCATCGTCATTACGTCTCCTGTTAAGGCAACGATAAAACCAGCACCGATTGATGGTCTTAGCTCTCTAATCGTAATTGTAAAATCTTTTGGTCTACCTAATAATAATGGGTTATCTGATAACGATTTCTGCGTTTTTGCCATACAAACTGGTAACTCACCCCAGCCATTATCGGTAAACTCTTTAATTTGCTTATTCGCATCCGTTGAGAACTCGACACCATTAGCACCGTAGACAACCTTTGCGATTGTTTCAATTTTTTCAACTAGTGTGGACTGTAAATCATATAGATGAGAGAATTGATTTTCCTTCGCCTCTATAACTTTAATTACTTTTTCGGCTAGTGTTATGCCTCCCTGGCCTCCTAGCTCCCACACATTAGATAGAGCTACTTCAATTCCTCTTTCTTTACACCAGTCTCCAATGTATGCCACTTCTGCGTCTGAATCTGTGACAAATCGATTAATTGACACAACAAAAGGAACACCGAATGCTTGAATTGTTTCTATATGCTTTTCTAAGTTTTCCATTCCATTAGCAAGTGCTTCTAGGTTCTCTTCAGTTAAGTTACTTTTTTCTACTCCACCGTGCATTTTAAGTGCTCTAATCGTTGCAACGATTACAACCGCCTCAGGTGTAATACCACCTGCACGGGTTTTTATATTTAAGAATTTCTCTGCCCCAAGATCAGCACCAAAACCAGCTTCAGTAATTACATAATCTCCTAGCTTACTTGCTATCTTCGTTGCGATAACACTGTTGCAACCGTGAGCAATATTTGCAAATGGTCCTCCGTGGATAATCGCCGGTGTGTTTTCTAATGTTTGAACAAGGTTTGGCTTAAGCGCCTCTTTTAATAAAAGAGTTAACGCTCCCTCCACTTGTAAGTCTGCAACAGTAACAGGCTCGTTGTTGTAATTGTAGCCAAATACAATGTTAGAAAGTCTCTTTTTCAAGTCTGCTAAATCAGTAGCTAAACAAAGAATCGCCATAATTTCCGAAGCGACTGTAATGTTGAAACCGTCTTCTCGAGGCATGCCATGCTTTGTTCCTCCTAAGCCAACAACAACATTTCTTAATGCTCTATCATTTAAATCGACAGCTCGTTTCCAAGTAATTCTTCTAGGATCAATTTGTAATTCGTTTCCTTGAAATATGTGATTATCAATAAAAGCAGCTAGGGCATTATTTGCCGTCGTAATTGCATGGATATCTCCAGTAAAATGTAAGTTAATATCCTCCATAGGTACAACCTGCGAATAACCACCACCACATGCTCCACCTTTAATTCCCATTGTTGGACCTAAAGATGGTTCACGTAATGCCACTACTGCATTTTTTCCGATTTTATTCATTGCTTGACCTAGACCTACAACAACGGTAGACTTCCCCTCACCAGCCGGAGTAGGATTTATCGCAGTAACAAGAACAACTTTCCCATCTTTCTTCGATTTTAATCGCTCCATTACATCTAATGAAACCTTTGCTTTATATTTTCCATAAGGCTCCCACTCATCATTCGTTAATGAGAGCATGGATGCGATTTCGCTAATTGGTTTCATTTTAGCTTCCTGTGCTATTTCAATATCAGATTTATAAGTTGTCATAGTAATCTCCTAACTGCAGATGCTTTTGTTATTGTATTGCCTACTCATTAAAACGTTTTCTATAGCCACATTTTCTACATAGTTCTTCTACAACTTCTCTTCTCGAAAAGCCTTCTACAATATTAGTTGCTCGCTCACCATCGATGATAACAGAAAAGTCATCATTGTTAATATTCCCAAGGTCAATTACCCCTTCACCATCAAGACAGCATGGAATTACTGTTCCATCTACTAATATACCTGCTTGGTTTCGTAATCCATGACAAAATCCTGGTCCGTTATCCTCTTCTTCATGAAGCGCCGGCCATTGAAATTCATGGTCTTGATTTAAATAGACTTGGTCCGCTAGTTTGATTCCACTTCCAGGAACAACCTTTTCTTCAATAAAAAAGTCAAGTTCAAACTCTTTTTCAATCATTTCAAGAACTTCACGATTTCTCTTTTTCTGTTGATTTGTAGCATTGTCAGTACCTAAATTCCACAGTCTCAATGAAATTATCGTATCGGTATTAGTCGTTGCTTCCCTTACAAAAGAAAGAATATTCCCGATATAGCCTTCCTTATCAGTGGATCCCTCATGACCATCAAAACTATGAAGAGAGAAGTTTACCTGTCTCAAAGCTGGCTTTAAGATTTTATGTTTCGCTTTATTAATTAACGTTCCATTTGATGTGATATTGACTTTGAATCCCTTTTCATGACTTATATCCAACAGCTCATCTATTTTCGTATGGAGAAGGGGCTCTCCTTTAACATGTAAATAGATATAATCCGTATATGGCTTAATTTGATCTAAAATATTACGAAAAGCATCTACTTCTATAAACTTATATGCTCGCTTAGTTGGCGGACAGAAGCTACAAGCAAGATTACAAATACTTGTGATTTCAATATAAAACTTTTTAAAACGCTTTGTTTTCATCGTATCGTCTACTTCCTCACTAAAATAACATTACTGTGTCAATTATAGATCGTACATATTCACTGTACAATCTGTTTATTACATCCATCCACTTCACAATAGATTTTCTGATAAATTAGATATTTTAATTGACACAAACCTCACTGTGTTATATATTATAAACAACAAACAAAAACTGTTATAAAACAGATAACAAACGGAGGTATTATTAATGAGCCCAATGGATAGATTTTACGATGCTTGGAACTGCTATATTTCGCAATGTGAAAGACATGGAATTGAAGTACGAATTCGCTATGCTGATTTTAAAAAATCAATTACTGAAGAACAAGCTGACTTACTCCGTGCCCAAGTAAGATAACTAAATAAAGAGACGAGGTAGTAATGATGAATGATGATGTCGCCGTCGTAGCAACGACCTAACCCCATCCAGTAGCCATATAAAAGGCACTTGATGGGGTTAATTACGTTAATATATATATTATAATCTACTTAAACCAACCTTTCTCCTTAAATCGAGAAATAGCTTCAATACGATTCCCTACATCTAATTTATCTAAAATAACAGATATATAATTTCGGACTGTACCATTGGTAAGTTCAAGTTCGTCGGCAATTTCATTTGTGCTCTTCCCTCCAGCAATAAGCTCAATTACTTGCATTTCTCGTTTAGTCAGAGGGTTTTCATTATTGCTATATGCTAAGTCGACTAATTCAGGTGCATACACTCGTCTTCCATCCATAATAATACGAATCGAGTTCGCTAGCTCCTCACTCGGACTGTCCTTAAGTAAATATCCGCTGACCTCTGCTTTTCGAGCACGTTCAAAATAGCCTGCTCGTGCAAACGTAGTTAAAATAATGACTTTACATGGGTCATGAATAAGTTCTTCAGCCGCATCTAGGCCACTTTTAATTGGCATTTCTATATCCATAATACAAATATGAGGCTTGTGTTGCTTAACTAGAGCTAATGCCTCCTCCCCGTTTCTTGCTTTACCGACCACTTCCATATCATCTTCCAAGTCGAGTAAAGAACCAAGTGCTCCAAGCAGCATTCTCTGGTCCTCGGCAATGACAATTCGAATCAACTCAATCCCTCCTCCTATCTTATTTGTTCATTTGTTGAATAATATTCGGAACCCGAATATCGAGAGTCGTTCCATTTGAATTAATAATATCTAAGCTTCCATTTACAAACTCTAATCGTTCTCTTATCCCTCGTAGACCATTTCCTCTATTATAATCTGAAATACCTATTCCATTATCTTGGACGAGTAGTTGTAATTCTTCAGTAGAGTCGTTGATTACTATCTTACAAGCTGTTGACTTACTATGCTTTACAACATTTGTAACTGCCTCTTTCAAGCACATACTAACAACATTCTCGACTAATAAAGGAGTATTTGTTAAATTCGCACTACCCTCTATTTCTAATTCAATTTCCGCAGCTTTCAAAATTTGCTGTATATGAATAACTTCCTCGTCTAAACGAACGCCCCGCATATCTGATACTAGCTCACGAACTTCTTTTAAAGCAGTTCTTGCTGTTTGGTGTATATCCGTTATTTCGACTTTTGCCGAATCTGGATTAATATCAACGAGCTTTCTGGCCAAATCACTTTTCAAGCCAATTAATGATAATTTCTGACCTAATGTATCATGTAAATCTCTTGCAATCCGCTGGCGTTCTTCTATTACGATCAGTTGAGAAATTTTTTTATTTGCGTCCTCTAATTGTCCTTCAAGCTTTTCACGCTTGTTTCTATTATACGAGTTAATCGGTAAGAGAATGACACCTATAACCGATAGTATAATGAATGGGAACTGAGAGAAAAACAACTCAGTTTGTGTAAAAAATCCCATTGTTACAGCTAGGGTCGTAGTTAAAAGGTGGACTATATAAAGTGAGAAAAAGCCGACTTTACTTTCAATATTTCCTATAAAAAATGCTAAGAAAAGAGCAAAGTATACGTATCCATAAAATACGGTCATTATAATACTTATCGCCATCTCAATTCCGACCCAAAGGTAGACAAGCTTTCCTTTAGAAATAAATGATAATCGATACGAACCAAAGAATAATAAAATCATGATGATGCCGAAGATAATCTCTAAAGCAGATGATAACCTAAAGATAAAATAAAATGGCAATAAACAAAATATTATCCATATGTAAATACTTAGTCCTGTATTCTTAGGAAAGATGTTATACCAACTTTGCATAATAGCCCCCTCTCTCTAACTTATAATGTTGTAGAGATTGTATCCTCTTATCATACACTATCATTTTTTCGTTCTAGAAATGAAATAACCCTCGTGTTTGTTGAATGAATTTAGGATTCGTTATTCGAAAGAATCCCCTAATTTAGAACGTTATTTTGACACAGGATCCTTTATTTCTTGAGAATCTTACAAAAACAACACTCTTCCACTCTATTAACGGAACCACTGTCCTTCAACTTCTGTAATCATTACATTTTCTATAATTAAAGGAACTGAAGTCGTTCCTTTTTATAAAGTAAAAAATCGCATGTGATTTCCCTTATGAAAACCCATGCGATTTTATTCAACTGTCTGTTAATTACTTTAAGCTTGCATGCCTTCTCTTAATTGCCAAATCTGATTTCGAATTAGGAAGCAGATGCTTAACATCTTTAAAGCTAACGAACGTCCTATTCTTCTCATCATATAAGCGAAAATGAATCGCTTTTAAGCTTGAGCCGATCGTAATTGTTGTTGCCTCTTGTAACGGAGGAGTAGATTCATGTACCTTCTCCAAATTATAGTTTGGAACTTTAGGACTTAAATGGTGAACATGATGGTAGCCAATGTTCCCTGTAAACCATTGCAATACTTTTGGAAGTTTATAATAAGAACTTCCGTCGATTGCCGCTTTTACATAATCCCATTCTTTTTCATCTTCAAAGTAAGCATCTTCAAATTGGTGCTGTACGTAGAATAACCAAATTCCAAGTAAGCCTGAAATAAATAGAATTGGCGCTTGAATAAGAAGAAACGCCTGCCAGCCAATTGCCCAAATTAATAATGAGTAGATAGCAACAATTGAAACATTTGTTACATACACGTTCAATCGTTCTTTCTTAGTCGGGTCTTTACGGTTGATACGATTTAAAACAAGTAACAGATAAATTGGCCCTAATCCAAACATAACTAAAGGATTACGATACAGACGATAAGACAGTCTTTCCTTAAATGAAGCATTCACATATTCATCTACAGTCATAATCGAAATATCACCAGTTCCACGCTTATCTAAGTTACCACTTGTTGCATGATGAATTGAGTGCTCACGTTTCCACTTTTCATAAGGAAATATCGTCAAAATACCGGTAATAGTACCGAGGATATTATTTGCTTTTTTATTTTTAAAGAACGAACCATGACAACAATCATGAAAAATAATAAAGATTCGAACGAGGAACCCTGCAGCTACAACTGAGCATGCCAGTGTTAACCAAATCGAAATTGAAAGACTTTGGTAGGCAAGAAACCATACTAAAATAAATGGAATAATTGTATTAAATACTTGTAATACGCTAGATTTTGTATCGGATTTCTCAAAAGGTTCAATGCCTTTTTTTAAATGGGTTAATTTTTGTTTACTCATGTTATCCCCCTTGAAAGAACTAATTAACTACATTATAAAAAAAGCTCATGCTTCAAAGTAGTCATGAACGTCAAGTGCCCGATATGACAAATGTCATATAACTTGGACTTTCTCCACATTAACAATGTACAGGTTGCCCTACATTTAACCAAAGAATACTAAGAAAACCATTTTTCTTCACTTAAAAACTGGCTCCACTATCATAGCGGGGCCAGTCAAAACGATTAAAGTTTAAATTGTCTAATTAAAGAGTTCAACTCATCACTTAATTCATTTAACGATTCTGCCTGTTCAGAGATAGTAGTAATTGCATCTATTTGTTCTTGGACTGAAGCTGTTGCTTCCTGTGACGATGCAGAAGTTGTTTCAGCCACAGCCGACATGTTTTGTACCCCAGTTAGTAGATGTTGAATGGAGCCATCAACTGACGCTATTGTTTGGCTACTCTGATTAACTGCTTTTACAATACTATTTAGTGTGTCTGAAATGGTGTTAAATTGTGTTTCTGTATCAGTAACTGCACTATTTAAGTTCTTTGAGATTTCCATAGTAGTCACCATTTCTCTCACACTAATTTGAGTCTCATTTTCAATCGATTGAATCATATGTTGTATTTCAGATGTTGCGTTGTTTGTTTCCTCAGCGAGCTTACGTACTTCGTCTGCTACAACTGCAAACCCTTTTCCGTGTTCTCCCGCTCTTGCTGCCTCTATACTTGCATTTAGCGCAAGTAAATTTGTTTGATTAGCAATTTGTTGAATGGTTGTTACGATTCCTGATATGTCATTTACACGGATACTTAACTGATTGACGGTTTTTTCTATCGTATTTAACGCATTATTAGACTGAGAGTTTGCTTGTTGTAACGTAAGTACTTGAGATTGACCGATTTGAATTGCTTGATTACTTTGATTAGTTATTTCGATAATGTCTTTATTTTGGTTTGTTAATTCCTTCATTGTATCTGCCACCGAAGCCGTTCCCTCATTCATATTCTCTATATCTGAAGCTTGGGTAACTGCTCCGTTTGTAATTTCGTTAATGGCACTTCCAATAACTTCACTAGAGGCAGAAGTTTCTTCTGATAATGCTGATAACTCAAGAGAGGCTTGAGATGTTTGTTGTCCTACTCCTTGTATATTCTCTACAAGAGTTTTCAGTTGTCCCGTCATTTGGTTAAACGCTTTGGCTGTTTGAGCGATCTCATCGAAGCCATTATAACGAACCTCTTCCATCGTCAAATTACCATTTGCTACTTCTGTTATAGATTTTGTAACAGTTTTTAAAGCTTGCAACTTCTTTCGCAGCAAGAAATAAATAATAACTCCAGCTAATAGAACAGTAGAAATCGAAATTACGATTGTGATTAACCCTAATGTCTGAATCGATTCATAAAATTCATCTTCGTAGGCACCTATTATAACTGACCAATCCCACGGTTCGAAATATGTAGCATAAGCAATTTTATTACTAGATTGTGTTTCGCCTGTTTTAGGAAATGGAAATTCATAAAATCGTTCTCCAACATCTTGCTTTATACTCGCTTCATACAAATCAGCTCCAAGAAACCTTCCATTTTCAGCTTGAAACTGTGACATATCCTGTCCAACAGGTAGAGACGGATGAACTTGTACGCTCGATTGGGAATCATAAGCAAATATGTATCCTTCATCACCATACGTAAAAGGTGATTTTGAATACTCATATAATAACCCTTCACTATTAGATGTACGTGGACCATTCAAATGTAACCGAGCTTGCTCTTGAGCTTGTTCCAACGTTAAATTTCCCTTTTGCACCTCACCATCTAATTGTTCCAAGAGAGGAATTGCCGTCTCGACTAGATGCATTAAGTTCATTTCACCGCTAGCTTTTAATTCTTTTTGAGCAACCCAGTAGCTAGTTCCTCCTAATACTGCAGATACTAGTAGTATAAGCGCTGTTGTAATGACAATAATCTGAGTAAATAAATTTTTCCTGAATGACATGGATAAAGCTCCTTTTCTATTAATGTAAATTATTATTCTTTAGCTACATATTCCTCGGTTTTTTACTTAAGAAATCTACTACTACCATGACAAAATTCGCATAATACCTAAACATCTAGTTTATTTAACATTTTGTAAATTCATTATAATATACTATCTTCCAATAATGTAGAATTTTCTTCATATTCAATATAAAAACGTTAGAAACTCCTCTATAAGAGTGACTACATACACCTTTTTTATCAGGATAAATAGTAATCTGTCGAAACATGTTTAAAAATCTACAAAAGTGGTATCTAATAAATATACCGTTACTACTAAAGGAGGAGTTAAACATGAAGAAAGCCACAAGAATAATCACACCTATCCTAGGAGTCGGATTAGTCTTTGGGGCTATCGGCGTATCAGCATCCGAAACAGTAACAGTAGAAAGAGGAGATACGTATTGGGGACTAGCTCAAGGCTATAACAACGTATCAGTTGAGGAGTTAATCGGGGCAAATGATTATCATCCAAATGAACTTCAAACTGGTGTAGAACTAACAATTCCTACTAATGAGGATACTACTTCAAATGATGAAGTAGTAACACATGTGATTCAACCAGGTAACACCCTTGCAGAAATTGCTGAAGCCTACGATGGTGTCACCGTAGACGAATTAATTAGACTAAATCCAGGGATTAACCCTTATGAATTAACCGTTGGGTCGGAAATTTTAGTCGCTACAAATGGGAATGAACATGGTGAAGATTACGTGTATCACACAGTTCAGCCTGGTAACACCTATTATGAAATTGCCAATGCATATGACGGTGTTAGTGTAGATGACTTACGAGAAGCTAACCCTAATATAGACCCGTATGAGTTACCTATTGGCTACCAAATAATTATTCCGATAAACTAGTATTCTACTAAAAAAACTCCTGTATCAAAGACGATACAGGAGTTTTTTTATGTTTCCCTGAATGGAGTAGTTTGTGGTTCTTATTCAAATTATTTGATTATTTAGATGCAGTTTATTTATTTTATCTACGAATAAGGATTATAATGAGACTGTCAAAAATAGGAGGTGACTACTTTGAAGGAAATAGCAATCGGTATCTTAGCATCTATGTTTTTTGCCGTTACGTTTATTTTAAATCGCTCAATGGAGCTTTCTGGAGGAAGCTGGGTTTGGAGTTCATCATTACGATTCCTCTTCATGGTTCCCTTCTTATTTCTAATTGTTCTTTTCAGAAAAAACGTCAAACAAGTATTTCAAGAAATGCTTAAACACCCCTTTCAGTGGTTCTTATGGAGCACGGTTGGATTCGTTCTATTTTATGCCCCTATTACATATGCAGCGGCTTATGGTCCTGGGTGGCTCATCGCCGGAACATGGCAACTAACAATTATTGCTGGAGTATTGTTAGGGCCATTATTTTTTGAAACGATACAATCTAAAAACGGACCAATGAAGGTGAGACATAAAATTCAGCTTCGTGCTCTTTTTATCTCCCTCCTTATATTGGTTGGTGTGTTGCTTATTCAATTACAGCACGCAGAGGCTTTAACACTTAATATGGTTCTCGTTGGTATTCTACCTGTCGTTATTGCTGCGTTCGCCTACCCATTAGGAAACCGAAAAATGATGGAAATTTGCGATGGAAGATTAGATACGTTCCAACGAGTACTTGGTATGACACTAGCGACTATTCCAGTTTGGCTAGTCATCGGAGCATACGGTATTGTCAGTGTAGGGCCACCTTCTTCTGACCAAGTCGTACAATCTTTTATTGTAGCGATTTGTTCTGGTGTTATCGCAACCACATTATTTTTTATAGCAACTGATAGAGTGAGAGAAAACCATGGAAAATTAGCAGCAGTCGAAGCTACACAATCTATCCAGGTGTTATTTGTTATTATTGGGGAAGTCTTACTACTATCAAGCCCTCTACCAAGCGGATTGGCAATGGTAGGTATTTTAATTATTATGTTAGGGATGCTGTTGCATAGCTACTATTCACAAAAGATAGCTACCAAAAAGATACAACTGCCTCCAGTGATAAAAAGTGAGCAAAAACTGTAGATAAAGTAGGCAAGGAGCTTCAGTCGTAAATAACTGAAAGCTCCTTTTTATTTCTTGCGCCTTTTTCTTATATTTATTTAGTAAAAACAATGGCCATTGGCTAATCAATCGCGATGTAGGCTTGTCGAGTTTACTCACCTGAATTCACCTATTTATTTTTAAATGCTCCACCATGCAGTAAACTAATATCAACTGTAATATCAGCTAGTGTAACCTCTTCAAATAACTCGGTTACGTCTTTCCAATTTTTATTATGTTCCCTATATAGTTGATGCTCAATATTAAAAAAATCTGTTTCATTTTCAACTCCCAACTCATATAAACCTTTCATTTGCTCCCTTATACTTTCCTCTGTTTTCTTCTCCATTTCCTGAAGATGGTCCAAACTTAATAGGTTACCTACACTTCCTTCAGCATCCATCACAACGTCAAATTGAAATTTTTCATTATGGCGTTTTAAGACAACTTCTGTTTTTGGGTTTTCAATTACTGCTAGAAAATCCGGCTTCTCCTTATCAGGAACCAATATCGAGGCACGCATGGTATCCGGTTCTAGCCAGCGTAGTCCCGCTAATTGTTCTAGTGTATAAAAGCCTTTATATTGTTTGTTTTGAATGAAATATGCCCCCTCCAGAGCTAACTTAACTTCATTTTCATTGTTTTTAGACCATTGTGTATCATTAATTGCCAAGGAAGGTACATATGTTGTTCGCCCTGGTTCAAAAACCTCTCTAGCAAATTCATGTAATTTTATTGGCCTTACCATTGAACTTTGCTCATGTATTCTCATTGGATTGTGCAAAAGAGTTTCTAATGCAGATTGATTAAAGAAGCCAAAAGTAGATAATACATCCTCTAGCGGTTCCTTCGTTGCAAAAATCCACGGTGTTAATCGAAATTCATAATATCTCGTAATCCCATCATAAATATGTTCAAACCCTTCTTGTAATGCTGCTTCACTAAGTAAAATAGCTGAAATATGTGCCCATACAAACCTTGTCTGCCCGGTTTGATACACTTCAAAGAAAGCATCAATAAATGTTGACCCAGTTGATTCTGACACCAAAACTTGAGGACTTGTGACACCTCCTTCTGTCTTAGCCACCGAATTAAAATCAACCATTTGTATATAAATATTGTATTTCCCATCCTTATAATCTACACCTATCGCCGTTGCATAATTTAAATTTTGGATTTCCTTTATATCCATTTTACAACCAGTGAAAAATACTAATATAATCACACTGCAGCAAATTCCTTTGACTAACCTATTCATGATTACCTTCTCCTTTTATTAAGCATCGTTGATGTGTAATTCTTCCTATTAAAAGGATTGGTCATGAATGCCTTAAGAAAGTCTTTATAATTTATTGATGAAATTGGCTCAAGGTATGCAAGTTTAAACGATTCTAATTGAGACAAGTAAATAACAATACTTAACAAACTAATAAAAAATCCATATACCCCCAAAAATGTTGCGATAAGCATAGAGTAAGCACGTAAGATAGTAACAGTCCCTGTCAAAGATTGATTAACTAATGTATATGTTGCAACTAATGATAAAGCAATTGTAACAAGTAAAGTAGGAGAAGCAATTCCCGCTCGAATAGCTGCATCACCTATAATTAGCCCACCAACAATCGAAATTGTTTGTCCTATCGCTGTCGGTAAACGAATTCCTGCCTCCTTAAGAAGCTCAAATAATATTAAAATAAAAAACGCTTCTAAAGGTAGTGACAATGGTAAGCCTTCTCTAGAAATAACAATCGTTGCTAATAAAGAAAAAGGAAGTTGGTCCAAGTTCACATTTGTTACCGCAATATAAATCCCGGGTAAAAAGATCGCAACTTGTAACCCCACTATCCTTAATAGTCGTTGGAGGGCTACAATATGAAAAGGAAAGTGAACATCTTCCGGGGACTTAAGCAAAGCCAAAATATTAATCGGACCAATTAAAATCATAGGAGAGCCATCGACTATGATTAAGAAGCGTCCACGTAACAAAGATTCAACCGCAAAGTCTGGACGAGTAATGTAATCAAAATGAGGAAAGAGAGAAAAAGAACGGTCGGCAATCCATTGTTCTAACTGACCAGCACTAATGAGGCTTTCTGTTTCTATCTTCTCTATTCGCTTTCGAACTTCTTCTATTGTGTCACTATTACTTTTATCACCAAGGTATAACAAAGAAACCTTCGTCTGACTAAGTGAGCCTACATCAAATGTTTCATTGTAGAGCTTAACTGTCTTTAATCTTTTCCGGATAAGAGAGACATTCACATTGACTTCCTCTGTAAATCCATCTCTCGGGCCTTTTAATGAAACTTCTGTTTTTGATTCCTCTGGCTTTCTTTGAGGTATTTCAGCAATATCGACACTATAGAAAAAAGAATCCTCTTCTTTATAAAAAATTAAAAAACCTGAAAATAATTTTTCCGTCATAGCTTCCATTGTAGAAATTCTACTTATAGGAGGTAAATGATTCGTGCCCGTTTCGCTATCACCGCTAATATAGGCTAGTACGACATGAAAGTATTCGTTAAGCTGAACTGTATCTGACATCCCCTCGCAATAAAAAGCCGTCATATTAGTGTAGTTATCAGTTGAAACAAATGTAATATCAGAATGTAGTTTAAGATACTGTTTTATTTCCTCTTCATTTAGCAGCCCATTTTGTAATGATTTTTCCAGTTGTTGATTTTTCTTCATGCGCTATGAGTTCCTTTCTTTACTGGCAAATAACTAATAATGACTAGAAGCAAAGTAACACATATTCCAAACAGTAAAACAGAAGGATAAAAGTAGTTAATTAGTATCGTTTGGATCCATATATCACTTATATGAATAAGCATCCCTACCGCAAGAACGGTTGCAAACAGTATAATTATGGCTCTTTTTACCTTAATCGATTGAACCTTCATTACATCTGGAAGCAAATAGAAACATAAAGATACCCTAATAATCGCTCCTGATATTAGTTGAAAAACTGCTAGAGCATCGACATGGGAGATATGCTCTCCAATTGATACTAACCTCCATTGTTCAAACGCAGGGAATCGTAAGTCTGCTGCAACAAATGGACCAAACGCTGTTATTGAACCGATCGTAGGACCAATTACAAGCCCCATCAAAAATGTGACAAGAAGAAATAAATACAAATATGAGACCGGTTTCTTAAAATACTGCTGAAGCAAGAAAAGAAGTAAAAGGTCTACACTCCCCCCTAATATGATGACAACCCCTTTACTAATAGATGCTTCGTCGTCAGCTAATATGGGGAAAAGATAGGAATAATCTTTTCCATCCATTGTAGAAAAGGCAACGAAATGACCTAGTGCCCAAACAATAGGTAATAGCAGTGCAGATGTATAGACAATTGTCTTTATACTAGTTGAAGCCGCCCAAATAGATAATAAAAGAAAAGGAATTACAACTACCCACGTTGGTGTTAATGGTAGAAAGTATATTTTTACAGAGACTATAAAATCGAAAAATGCAATAAAGGCAATCAGGATGATATACGCCATAAATAAAAAAATAATTATCTTTGACACTACCTTACCTGCTCTAAATTCAATCCAAGTAGATAGAGGTTGTCTCTGTTTATTCCGCGAAAAAATAAATGAATAAACCCCTATCCAGAGTAAAAGAACGCCGTAACTTATTAACACACATAACCAAGCATCACGCTTTGCCGCACCTAGTAGGTGAGGAACGATTAACACATGATTGGAAATTCCGATAAACAAAAGAAGTACAAAGAGTATTTGAATTCTAGAGAAAGTCATATAAGACCACCAATTTTATTTGTTTCTGCTATTATTTGTATACCCTTCATATCTATTCCTCATATTTTTTGCTGTAAAAAGGTTTTCTCCAGATCAAATGAATTTTTTTGAATGACTGTGACGCCCCACTCAATAAAACAAGGCTAAGATTTGACATAACACCACATTCTCATACAATGCTACCACTCTTTCCCGCTTCGGATATTTCTCATTGATTTCTAAGCATTTGAAATATTAGCAGACTAATAATTTCAGACAATACTAGTTGCGTTATTATACTATTTTCTGTAAAATAACGTAAGGTAATTACTTAGGAGGCTAACTAAATGGAGCGGGCTATAGATAATAGAGTGGGATACAATATTGGAATTGTAGGACACTTAATTCAAAACCTTTATAATGAAAAGTTGAGTGATCATGGATTAACTGTTGCCCAAGCAAAAGTAATTTATTTACTTAACTGTCATGGAACTCAACTTCAAGTTGACCTTCAGAAGAGTCTCTATATTAAAGCTTCTACAATGAACGGAATCATAGACTCTATGTTAAAAAAGGGCTTAATCGAGAAACAGGATAATGAGATTGATCGCCGAAGCAAAACTATTACTCTTACAGAAAAAGGGAGAAAACTTGAAGAAACACTTTGGATAGAAATGGGCCATGTTGAGAAGAAATTAACAGAAGGCTTTACTACAGAAGAACAACAAGTCCTAATTATTTGGTTAAAAAAATTAGCACATAATTTACAGTCATAGAACGGAGGAACAACCTTGAGTCAGAAATTTCAAAGCGAACGACTAGGAACGGAGCCAATACCTAAACTATTAAAAAGCCTATCTATTCCAGCTATTATTGGTATGGTCGTTATGGCTATTTACAACGTTGCAGATACAATTTTCATCTCCTATGCAGTTGGAATTACAGCCGTAGCAGGTGTGACAATCGCCTTTCCGTTAATGATGATTATGATGGCGATATCCGCTGCAATGGGAATAGGTGGAGCTTCCGTTATTTCACGGATGCTTGGAGCAAAAAAAGAAAAAGAAGCTAATAAAGTATTCGGAAATGTTGTTACAATGATATTCCTATTAAGTATTATTGGATTCATTGGTGCATTTACCTTTCTTGAACCTGTGTTACGATTATTTGGTGCGACTCCTGAAGTTCTACCATATGCAGTGGAATATATGTTTCCTATTATGTTAGGAACCTTATTTTTCACATTTGCTTTTTCAATTAATAATATCGTTCGGTCTGAAGGGAACGCTCGATTTGCCATGATCACGATGGTAGTTCCAGCCGTATTAAATATTATTTTAGATCCAATTTTTATTTTCGTATTAGATATGGGTGTTCGTGGTGCTGCTATTGCTACTGTAATTTCACAAGCAACCGTGTTTATTGTGCTAATTCAATACTTTCTTTCAGGAAAAAGTAGTTTATCTATCACCCCAGCTGACTTAAAACTTAAGTTTAGTGTTGTGAAAGAAGTAACTGTTGTTGGTCTACCTGCCTTCGTTCAACAAGCTACGGGAAGTCTAATGATGATTGCTATTAATGCTATGCTTATCCGATTTGGAACAGATTTCTATGTAGGGGTATTTGGAATTATCCAGAGAATTATTATGCTCTCATTCATGCCTATGGCTGGGATTATGCAAGGAATGATGCCAATAGTCGGCTATAATTATGGCGCGGGAAATATAGCTCGCTTACGAGAGACAGTTATGCTTAGTCTCAAGGCTGTTTCAATAATAGCAGTTGCTGTTTTTGTTATCGTAATGCTTTTCCCACATTATCTAATGAGAGCATTCACTACTGATGTGGCAGTTATTGAAGCCGGGGCAGATTCTATGCGCGTCATGTTCGCCGCTGTATTTTTAATTGGAATTCAAATTGTGAGTGGTGGGCTATTCCAGGCGTTAGGAAAGGCAAAACTAGCCTTAATCTTAACATTATCAAGACAATTTTTATTTTTAATCCCACTAGTCTTGATATTGCCTCATTTCATCGGTGTAAAAGGCGTGTGGCTCGCATTTCCGATAGCTGATGCATTATCCTTTGTATTGGCAACCTACCTTCTATACAGGCATCGAGGTACTTTCTTTGTGGATTTAGGTAATCATACTGAAACTAAGGAAATAGATAACGCAACAGCCCAAAATGGCTAAGAAAAACGCCAGAGCGCTTCATTTACTAATCTCGTCGTTATGTAATACATTTTCAATAAGCTAGGTCCTACCGGAGTTTTCAGGTAAGGCCTAGCTTTTTCTATGAACTGCCATTTGAACAATATGAACAAAATAAACTTATTACGCATTATTTAGTTTATTCTCATAATCTATCTCCTCTATTTCTTGTATGGTAAATTATTAAACATATCAGAAAACTTCAAAAAAGAGTTATATGCTTACTGGTTTTGAAAGCGTTTTATTTTACCGGTTTCTTATAAATTCTTTTAGCTTTTTCATAAGGAAGGGGAGAAATTAATGCTTAGTATCATAGGATTTGTAACGATTTTAACTATTGTCATATTACTTTTGAAAGGACGTATATCTCCAATTATTGGGCTTGTACTAGTTCCAATCATTGGGGCATTAATTGCCGGATTTGGTATCGCAGAAATTGGTGTTTTTTTCAGTGAAGGTATAGATAGAGTTATCAATGTCGTCATAATGTTTATCTTTGCTATTCTCTTTTTTGGAATTATGCAAGATGCTGGACTCTTTGATCCTATTATTAATAAAATGATTGCAATTTCAAAAGGAAATGTTGTTGCCGTTGCAGCTGGTACGGTCATCATTGCTGCAATTGCACACCTAGATGGTTCTGGAGCATCAACTTTTCTCATAACAATACCTGCATTATTACCCTTATATAAGCGATTAAAAATGAGCCCATACCTATTACTTTTATTAGTAGGTACAAGTGCAAGTATTCTAAATATGCTTCCATGGGCTGGCCCACTTGGACGGACAGCTGCGGTACTTGGAATGGACCCTACAGAATTATGGAGACCACTTATTCCATTACAAGTCATCGCCCTTATTATCTTAGTTGGTATGGCTGTAATTCTAGGATTACGTGAAAAAAGAAGGATAGCTATAAAAAATGAAACAGAAAATGCCTATTCCGAGGTAGCTGCTTCAGAGGAAACTATCGAAAACAATTCATACAAACAAGAAAAGGACCAATCATTAGAGCGTCCAAAATTATTATGGGTTAACTTATTGTTAACGTTAGGTATGATCGGAATGCTAGTTTGGGGTATCATTCCTGCTGGATTTATCTTTATGATTGCCCTAAGTATCGCGTTACCTTTAAATTATCCTAAAGTAAGTGACCAAATGGAACGTATAAAAGCACATGCACCGAACGCTCTTCTAATGGCTAGTATCATTTTAGCAGCAGGTTCTTTCTTAGGAATTTTAAGTGGCACAGGTATGTTAGATTCAATTGCTGTCGATATGGTAAAAATACTACCAGTATTTATCATACCATACTTACATCTTATTATCGGTGCCCTTGGTGTACCTTTCGAGTTAATCTTAAACACTGATGCCTATTACTTTGCCTTACTCCCTGTAGTAGAGCAGATAGTGACAAGTCATGGAGTAGATACGTACTCTGCAGCTTATGCTATGATTATTGGTAATATTATAGGAACATTTGTCAGTCCATTTTCACCAGCTCTTTGGTTAGCTCTAGGGCTAGCAGGATGTGAAATGGGGAAACATATCCGTTATTCTATATTTTGGGTATGGGGTTTTAGTTTAGTCTTAATGCTTGTAGCAATTGTCTTAGGAATTATTGTACTATAAGAAAAATACGTTAGTGTCTTCTTAACAGCAATTCGCAAAGCCATTGCCCTCTTCGCCTAATCCATTATAGTTTATAAAAAACAAAACCTTCATTTGAGATTATCCACTCAAATGAAGGTTTTATATATTAAGAGAGTTCTAGAAAAGCAATTGCGCTATAAATACAACAATCGCTACAGTTACACTACTTAGCAATGTTGAAATGAGTACCGTTTGAGCTGCCAACTCAGGATGGTTATTAAACTCTAAAGCAAACTGCGCACTGTTACGAGATGAAGGATACGAGCTAGCGATAAACAACGCCTGTGCAACGATCCCTTCTATTCCAAATAAAAATATTAGTCCTAACGCTATCGCTGGCGCAACCAGTAATCTTCCAATACAACTTAAAACTATTACTCTATGAATCTTTCTAATTTTAATGTATGCAACCTGGGCACCTAGAATTAATAGAGCAATCCCAATAAAGGCATCCGAAACATTCTGAATCGGTTGCCATAAGAACTGAGGGATGTTTACATTCAATGACTGTAACACTACCCCTAGTAGTAACGCGTATAATATTGGTACCTTTAAAAATTCAGAAATAACCTTAAGCCCTTGGTTATTTACTGAAACTGAATTTATTAGTCCATATGTGAAAGTCACAAAGGTTTGGATAAGCGTTACAATGATTTGAACCGTCATACCTAAAGGATTTTGTTGGAATACAAGTTGACTGACCGGTAAGCCATAGTTTGCCGAGTTAAGTAACACAACACTATTTTTAAACATTGCTGACATGCCTTTATCTAATCTAAATACTTTGACTAGTAGTGAACAAATGACCATCATGATAATTACTAAAACAAGTTGATAACTTATTACTTCTAATAAAATCTGACCATCAATATTACTTTCATAAACATTGACAAAGCAAATTGTTGGTAATAAATAATACGTAATAATTTTTGATAACGTTCGTAGATCAAAGTTAAACTTCCGATGTAAATAAGCACCTGCCCCTATAAGGAGGAAGACTGGTGTAATTACATTAAGTATAATGACTACAAAAAGCTCCATTCCAATCAGTCCTGTCTTAAGCTCATATGCTTCTGATGCTTACTTGATAAGATAGCGACGTTCAGGCCTTCCAACATCACCATATATTAATTCAGCCTTTACTTGCTCAATTGCGACTAGATACTCTAAATAACGTCTTGCTGTTGAACGGCTCGCTCCAATTTCTTTACTTAACTCCACTGCTGTAAATCCTTCACTATCATTATCCTTTAGTACAAGAATAATTTTTTCGAGCGTCAATCGGTCAATCCCCTTCGGAAGCTCTGATCCTATTTGGTCTTTTTCAACAAGAATCTGGGGGAATCCCCCCATCATTGTGTCGAGCTCTTCCTGTGTCATTTCTTGCTTACTTCGGAATAGCTTTTGTTTTTCTACATACCTTTGGAGAGTTTTCTTTAACCTTTCAAAATCCACTGGTTTAATAATGTAATCTAAAATTCCCCCACGAAATGTACGTTCAATTGTATCTACTTCATTTGCAGCAGTTATCATAATAATCTCAATATCATTATATTTTTTACGTATCTCCCACATTAATTCCAATCCTTGTACATCAGGAATGTATACATCTAATAAAACCAGATTAGGTAATTCGTTGTGTGCTCGTTCGAGATAAGAAAGTGCATCTTTACCAGTATGAACAACTCCAACAACCTGAAAGCCCTCAACCTGTTCAACGAATTGTTTATTAATATTGGCTACTCGAAAATCATCCTCGATAATAAACACATTAAATGGTTTTCTCTTCATTATTGTCACCTTCTACCCCTTTCTTAGGTATAGCTAATATAAAGCAAGCACCACCTAAATCACTTGATTCAAGCGACAAAGAACCATCGAGTTCTTTAAGCGTTTCATGAACTAAAAATAATCCTATCCCTCGATGTGAACCTTCCTTCGTTGTATAACCTTTATCAAAGACTTTCTCTTCATTAATAGGTGATATGCCACGTCCGTTATCATCGATTTCAAATATAATTTCATGCCCAATATCAGTAAAGAAAATGTTAACCTTATGCTCTCCTTTTATCTCTAGCACAGCATCATAAGCATTCTCCAGTAGATTTCCTAGTATTGTTACCAATCCATCCCTTTGCTTCTCTGTAAGAGGAGTTAATAATTCACTAGTAGAATCAATCGTCATCGTTATTCCAAGCTCATGAGCACGGTTTAATTTACCGAGCAACACAGCACTCACATACGAATCTGTTACACTATGAATTAAAAAGTGAATCCACTGTTGTTGCTTCTTACTTTCTTTATTTATAAACTCAATTGCTTCTGAT
Organism: Bacillus sp. FJAT-45350; assembly: GCF_002335805.1. Lineage (NCBI taxonomy): Bacteria > Bacillati > Bacillota > Bacilli > Caryophanales > Bacillaceae > Bacillus > Bacillus sp. FJAT-45350. Next base: position 2,802,007 of record NZ_NISU01000001.1, read on the forward strand.
ATTTGATTAAGTTGCAATAACCCTGAAATTGTATTTAGTTTATTAGAAAACTCATGTGTTTGAACCCTAAGTGCTTCTGAGTATTGCTTAACCTTAGATAGTTCTTTAGCAAGTCTTTCAATTTCCGTCCGGTTTCGAAATGTTGAAACAGCTCCGATTATTCTTTCCTCATAATATATTGGTACTCGGTTCACAATATATCTCTCCTCATTCACCCATAATTCTTGGTTAAATTGACTTGAACCTGTATTTAATACTTCCATTATTTGAGTATGAGGTAATAAATCCTTAATGTGTTGACCTATTCCTTGGCCATCATCTACATTTAATACTTGTTGTGCGGTGTGATTGTACATGGTCACATATCCTTCTTTATCAACCGCAATAATCGCCTCATGAATCGACTGAAATACTTTTTCCCTTTCCTGATAAAGCTGACCGATCTCTTCTGGCTCAAGTCCTAGAATTGATTTCTTCACATGGAGAGAGATTAACGTAGCTCCAATAACCCCTAGGATAATGCATAAAATTATCCAAAACCATATATCTGCCACGTAGGTACCAATCGTCATTTCCACATCATCTAGTAAAAAGCCGACTGAGACAACACCTATAATTTGCCCATCATTTGAGAAAATCGGTACTTTCCCTCGTATCGAAGGACCAAGTGAACCTATTGCCTCCGATATATAGGACTCACCCAAAAATAAAGCTCGTTCATTGTCATCCCCTACCATAACCTTTCCAATTCGTTCTTCAACTGGGTGAGAATAACGTACTCCTTCTCTATTACCAATGACAATAAATTCAGATCCTGTTTTTAATCGTATCGCTTCTACAATTGGCTGAATTTGGTCAGTTGGATTTTCAGTATAAAATGCTTCTATCACTTCAGGAATTTCAGATACTGCTTGTGCTACATTAAGGGCTCTAATTCCTATTTGTTCACTAACAGTTTCAGAATACTTTGTATTTGAATAAATTCCTAAGAAGATTAACATTAATACAATTAATGAACAAATAAGTACAATCATTTTTGTAAGTAACGTTACACGATAAGATGGTATTTTATTTAATAGATGAAACTTCTTCTCATATTGTTTCATAAGTTATCCCCTTTTGTTTACAATGATCAAAGTTCATCTTAATTATTAAATTTATCTGAACAAATACAAGCAATAAACATTCTGATGATAAGTTTTATTTTGTTCATTTTGTTCACGATTGATGTTCTACTGTAAAAAGTTGAAATATCGGCTTTGACTACGTAAAGTAATGACTAAATGTCTCTTTTTAAGACAAGAGGGGTATACGTTATGATTATGGAATATATAGAGGAATTAATTCAGCAAGCAGATGAGCTTTTATCTAAAGTTAAATACCAAGGGAATAATGATATTATTAGTTAAAAACGTATGTAAAAGGCACAGGGATTATCAATCTCTGTGCCTTCGACTAATTCTAGATTTATTTACTTACACCTAAGTCCGTGCTAACGATTGATTGTTCTACTGCTGCTAACGCTTCAACTTCGTCAGCACCATCAGCTGTAATTATTACTTCTGCACCACTTGGTACTCCAAGAGACATAACGCCCATAATTGATTTTAAGTTGACAGCCTTACCTTTGTACTCAATCGTCACTTCACTTTCGAAATTACTAATTGATTGGACAAGAACTGTTGCTGGACGAGCGTGTAATCCTGAATCTGCTGTAATACTAAATGTTTTTTCTACCATTATAATCACCTTCCAAATTTATTATAAGTTGCTGTCTCAAGCATTTCTCTGAGGCAGCCTCAATTTAATTTATTCTTTCGCATCCTTTTTCCATAGACCTAGCATTAATGCTGTTACTAGAGCACCAATAGCTATCGCTACTAAATATAATAATGCGCTTCCGTATACTAACGGGATAACAAACACTCCACCATGAGGTGCTGGTAAACCAATACCGAACATCATCGTTAATGCACCCGCTACTGCAGAACCTACAATGATTGAAGGAATTACGCGACCAGGGTCAGCTGCTGCAAATGGTATTGCTCCTTCGGTAATAAATGAAAGTCCCATTACATAATTTGTTTTCCCTGCGTCCTGTTCTTTCTTTGTGAACTTCTTCTTAAAGAATGTTGTTGCTAGAGCAATACCTAATGGAGGAACCATTCCACCAGCCATAATTGCTGCATGTGGTGCAAAGTTTCCTGCATCAATCATCGCAATACCAAACGTGAATGCTGCTTTATTAATTGGACCACCCATATCAACTGCCATCATTCCACCTAAGATTAGTCCAAGTAATACAAGGTTTCCTGTACCCATTCCACCCAACCATGACTCTAAACGAGTATTTAGTGCTACAACTGGATCGATAATAATATACAACATCACCATACCTGTAATTAAAATACCGAATACAGGATAAAGTAATACAGGCTTAATACCTTCTAATGAACGTGGTAAACCACTGAATGCTTTTACTAAACCTAATACAACATAACCTGCTAAGAAACCTGCAAGTAAACCACCTAAGAATCCAGCACCACCACTGGCAGCCATCAGACCACCAACCATACCAGGTGCAAAACCAGGACGACCAGCAATACTACTAGCTATAAACCCAGCAAGGACAGGAATCATAAGACCAAATGCATTTCCACCACCAATGGTCATTAACGCATCAGCAAGTGGATGATATGACTCATGGTCAGGATCAACTGCATTGATACCAAAAATGAATGAAAGTGCGATTAGAATACCGCCCCCAACTACGAATGGAAGCATGTTCGAAACACCATTCATGATGTGCTTATAAAAGCCTGACTTCCCTTTACTTTCACCATCATCACTTTGTTGTTTTGAACCATATGCGCTATAGATTGAAGCCTTTTGGTTACTAGCCTTTTCAAGCAACTCAGCTGGCTTACGTATCGCCTGAGCAACAGGCACTTGAATGACATGCTTGCCATCAAAACGATCCATCTCAACTTGAGTATCAGCAGCAACAATAATTGCGACGGCATCCTTAATATCTGCTGCTGTTAACGCATTACCTACTCCACTAGAACCATTTGTTTCTACCTTAACTTCTAAGCCCATCTCTTTTGCTTTCTCTTTCAAAGCATCAGCTGCCATATACGTATGAGCAATTCCAGTAGGACATGCCGTTACAGCTAAAATTTTCCCCTTGCTTGAAGTTGTTGGTGTTTCCTCTTCAGTATCTTCTTCTGCTTCCTTCGCATTGATAGCTTCAATAACTTCATTCACTGAATTTGCGCTTTCAAGCTTTTTACGGAATTCTTTATCCATTAAAAATGAAGATAAGCGCGATAATGTTTGTAAATGTGCATTATTTGCTCCTTCACTTGCTGCAATCATGAAGAACAAATGACTAGGTTGTCCATCTAGTGCTTCATAATCAATACCGGCCTTTGAACGACCAAATGCAATCGCAGGAGTTTTCACAGCACTTGTTTTTGCATGAGGAATTGCAATCCCTTCTCCAATTCCCGTTGTGCTCTGTGCTTCTCTTTCTAAAATTGCATCTTTAAATTTTCGTCTATCTTCTAGCTTTCCTGCTGAATCTAGCTTTCTAACTAATTCATCAATAACAGCTTCTTTTGAATTTGCCTGGAGGTTCAGTTCAATCGTTTCTGCTTTTAACAAATCTGTTATTCTCATAATTAACGTCCCCCTTCTCTAATAGTTTCAACCTTAATTTCTGGTAAAAGCTGTTCGACTATATCTACTTTTGCCAAATCTCCTGAAAATGCTGTTCCACTTCCTGAAGCGATACTATACTTAAATGCTGCTAAAAAATCATTCTCTTGTATATACGAAGCGAGAAAGCCAGCAACCATAGAATCACCTGCACCAACAGAGTTTTTCAATTCCCCTTTTGGAACATTCGCAAATGCAGTTATCTCTTTATTAATAAGTAGAGCTCCTTCGCCCCCTAAAGAAACGATGATATTTTCAGGACCCATATCAAGCAATCTCTCACCATACTCTATCGCTTCCTCAACAGAGGAAATTTCAGCGTTAAACAAATCACCTAGCTCATGTTGGTTAGGTTTAATTAAGAACGGACGATATGGTAGCACTGCTTCTAATGCCTGACCTGATGTATCAACGATGAACGGAATGTTCTTATCTTTACAAAGTTTGATAAGTGATAGATAAAAGTCTATCGATATAGATGAAGGTAAACTGCCCGCAAGGACGAATATATCTCCATCCATTAATTCGTTGACCTTTGCAAGTAACTCATCCTGTTGTACTTCATTTATAGAAGGTCCTTGACCGTTAATCTCCGTTTCTACACCTGTTTTCAACTTAATGTTTACTCTTGTCTGTTGTTCAGTTGCAATAAACTGCTCCTGAATTCCCTCCGCTTGTAGGAAATCACGTATATACCCACCAGTGAAACCACCTATATAACCTAATACAGTACTTTCCTGCCCTAAATTCTTTAGCACTCGTGAAACATTAATTCCTTTTCCACCTGGATAAAATGAGGTCGCTTTTGTCCTATTTAACGCACCTAACTGTAGTTCATCTAATTCAACAAGATAATCTATTGAAGGACTTAAAGTACATGTGTAAATCATGATGTCACAACCTTTATCGTTGTAAGTTGTTTAAAGTCAGCTAAAATTTCTGTGTCCGTTTCATCTGTAATAATGGTTGATTCTTTAATGCTCGCTATTTTAGAGAAGGTAACCTCATGCAATTTCGTATGGTCACCAAGGATATAACTCTCTTGCGATAAATCAATTGCTTTTTTCTTAATTAACGCTTCTTCTGGGTCTGGTGTTGTATAGCCATATTCTAAATGAACACCATTCACACCGATAAAGCTCTTATCAAATCGATACTGGCTAATACCTTCCATTGCTCCCCTACCAATTAGTGCCTTCGTTTTTTGCTTTAGATAGCCACCAATTAAATAGGTTTCAATCCCTTTTCCAAGCAATGCCTCTAAATGCGTTATACCATTTGTTACAACTTTAATATCATTAGCATCAATATAAGGAATCATATGAAAAGCTGTCGTACCTGCATCAAGATAAATGCAATCACCATCTTGAATGAGAGAAGCAGCATATTTAGCTATTTGTTCTTTTTCTTGTAAGTTCTTTGTTGATTTTTCAGCAATACTTAGCTCAATTCCCTTTTGATTTAAAAGGGATGCACCACCATGAACTCTTTTTAGTTTCTTTTGGAGCTCAAGCTGACTTAAATCTCTTCGTATTGTCGATTCTGATGAGTTCGTCGCATCAACAAATTCTTGTAATTTTACAACTTTATTTTCCTGCAGTAATCCTAATATTATTTGGTGTCTCTCTTCCGTTAGCAAAGAATCACCTCCTGTGAAAATCCTTTAACTTTCTTATGAGCTAATCATAACGTAAGCCCTTACAAAAATCAATCATAATCATTCAAAATCAATCAAATATAGTCATCAAATTATTAGAAACAACCACTAACAATCAAATTAAACTACAAACTATTAAAGAAAACTAAAAAAGAGTTATCACCATATCATTGGCAATAACCCTTCCTTATAAACTTATTCTAATGCTCCTTCGATTGCTTTCGCCATTTCAGAAACTGAAACTAATCCACCACCAGCTAAATACCAGTAGTTAGGGTCTAAGTACGTAATGTTTCCATTTTGAAATGCTTTTGTATTTTGTACTAATTCATTTTCAATTGTGTCTTGTGCAGCTGCATCTCCACCTTCAACAACAGCACCTCTATCTACAACAAATAAATGATCAGGATTTTGTTCAACAATGTATTCAAAAGAAACGTTCATACCATGTGTAGATACTTCAATGTTTTCATCAACTGCTACTAAACCAAATACATCGTGAAGAATTCCAAAACGTGAACCAGGACCATATGCACTAATGTTTCCTTCGTTCGCTAACACGACTAACGCATTACCTGCAGACGTTGCTTTCTCTTGTACATTAGCGATAGTAGCTTCAATTTGAGCTAATTCACTTTCAATTTCTGCTTCTTTGTTGAAGATTTCACCTAATAATTCCATATTGTGAGTAAAAGATTCCATATAATTTGCATTATCAATTGCCATATAAACTGTTGGACCAAGCTTCGTTAATTCACCATATAATTCTTGTTGTCTACCAGAGATAACAATTAAATCTGGAGAGATTTCAGCAATTTTTTCAAAATCAGGCTCTTTTAAGCTACCTACATTTTCATACTTTGCATCTTCATATTGTGATAAATATGGAGGAATGTTTGCTTGTGGTATACCTACTACATCTACACCTAATTTATCTAATGAATCTAATACACCAAAGTCAAATACAACCACTTTTTCTGGATTAATAGAAACGGTTGTTTCACCTAATTGGTGTGTAATTGTTAATTCTGTTGGTACGTCATCAACTACTTCTGTTTCTTCTTCAACTGGCTCTGGAGCTTCTTCGCTTGTGCCCCCTGTTTCTTCTGAACCGCAAGCAGCTAACATTAACGTTACTAGCATTGCTACTAGGACTAATAATAAATTTTTCTTCATTATTCCTACCCCTTATAAATATATTTTTTATTGTAAAGTTACTTTGTAAGATTATTTGATTGAATAAGTGATCAGGTTATTCAATCATTAACCCTTCCAAACCAACAATTTACCAAGTTAATACACTATCAAAAGATTGAAAATGAATTCCTAAAACAGATAATACTGAATATCATTATCAATGTTTAGTAAAAAAAATAAGAGACATTATTCTCCATTGATAGACGGTGTAAATACACCGCTTCTGAAATATACTTCGCTTTCAGCGGGAAGCTGTTGCCTCTTTTCAAAAGCTTGCTATGAGTGGTTTTCTCATAGCAAGTTCGCAACGTTCGGAGTCATTACCGCTTCTTGAATCGTCTAGATTGGACTGTTTGTTTCAGTGCCCTCGCTAGCGCACTGTGGGGTCTCAACGTTGCTTTTCATCCCACAGGAGTCTACGTATATTTCATCCGCTAAGTCTGTCCTTCGTTCTTTTTCTCGGCTAAAAGATAAAAGGCCTTTTTTTAGTTACTTATGAAAGTATTATCACTGATGGCAATGGCTCCCTTCGTTGCGCGTTACCTGACAAGAAAAACACTTATCAGATAACTTAATACATGGCAACGACTTCGCTCATTGCTTAGTACATAAGAAAAAGGTACAAACCAACCTTTTTTAGTTACTTATGAAAGTATTATCACTGATGGCAATGGCTCCCTTCGTTGCGCGTTAACTGACAAGAAAAACACTTATCAGTTAACTTGAAACATGGCAACGATTCCGCTCATTGCTTAGTACATAAGAAAAAGGTACAAACCAACCTTTTTCTAATGTACTAAAAATACACACAGATTCTATTTTGGTTGATGTTCTCGATGTGAATGTCCATATCATAGATGTCCTTAAGGACGGCTGGATTAATGATTTCAGGTGTTGTTCCTTGAGCTACAATCTTTCCATCTCGTAATGCTACGATATGGTCCGAATAACAGGATGCAAAGTTAATATCATGTATAACGATGATAACTGTTTTTCCAAGCTCATCTACTAGTTTCCTTAATACTTGCATAATCTGGACAGAATGCTTCATATCCAAGTTATTAAGTGGCTCATCTAAAAACACATATTCAGTATCTTGTGCAATAACCATTGAGATGAAGGCTCTTTGTCTTTGGCCTCCACTTAATTGGTCGAGAAATTTATCCTCCATATCTTGCAATTCCATATACTTAATTGCTTGATTCACATGCTTCCAATCTTCTTGCGTCAAATTCCCTTGTGAATATGGGAATCTACCAAAAGAAACTAAATCCTTAACCGTCAAACGTACATTCAGGTGATTGGACTGTTTCAGAATTGATAATTTTTTCGCAAGGTCACTACTCTTACAGTCACTTAATTCCTGATTATCAATATAGATTTGACCGTTGTCCTTTGAAATCAATCGGCTAACCATAGATAGAAGTGTACTTTTTCCAGCACCATTCGGACCGATAAATGAAGTAATTGTTCCTTTTTTCACTTCTACGGAAACATCCTCAACAACTTTCTTGTTTCCGTATTTTTTTGTAACTTCTTTAACAACTACCATGATTTATTCCCCCTTAGTAATAGGTATATGAAATACACACCACCGATAAAGTTGATAATGACACTGATTGTTGTGGAGAATGTAAATACTCTTTCTACTAGAAATTGACCACTTACCAATGCCACAATACTGACTAAGATAGAACCAACAATGAGATAGCTATGTTTATATGTTTTCAAAAATTCATAGGTTACATTCGCCACAAGGAGTCCTAAGAATGTAATAGGACCAACTAAGGCAGTTGAGATAGACACTAATACAGCGACTACAATCAGAAGTCGTTTCACGACATGTTCGTAGTCAACGCCTAAGTTCACTGCTTCATCTCTTCCTAACGATAGAACGTCTAGAAACTTGATATATTTCCATGAAAGAGCTGTTACTAATGCAAAGATAATAATTGTTAACCACAAAATATCTGTATTAATATTATTAAAACTAGCAAACATACGGTCTTGCACAACAAAGAATTCATTAGGGTCAATTAGTACTTGCATGAAAGTAGAGATACTTGAAAATAACGTACCAAGTACAATCCCTACTAATAGTAAGAAGTAAATGTTCCTTCCCTCTCTATTAAATAGTAGCTTGTAGAACAAACTAGCAAATATCACCATTAGTACAGCAGAAATTAGGAAATTAACATGTTTATTCATCACTAGAAAACTAGCAGAACTAAATACAAAGATTAAAAATGTCTGAATTAATAAGTAAAGTGAATCTAACCCTATGATACTTGGTGTTAAGATACGATTATTTGTTATTGTTTGAAAAACTACGGTTGAAAATGCAATCGCAGCTCCAGTAATAATAATCGCAAGGACAATCGCTCCCCTTCTCGGAAGTATATACGCTAAATTACTACCAAGGTTATAGAAGATAAATAGTCCCGAAAACAGTAATGCTAATATGAAGAGAATGATTAATTTTGTTTTGTTACTCATAGGCTTTTCTCCTCATAAGTAAGTATAGAAATATGCCACTTCCAATGACGCCTACCGTTGTACCGATTGGTATTTCATAAGGATAAATTACCAAACGTCCTAGTACGTCACAGAATAAGACGAAGACAGCACCTAGTAAAGCTGTATGAGGAAGGTTCTTCTTCAAATTATCTCCGTTATAAATGCTTACAATATTAGGAATAATCAACCCAAGAAACGGGATCATTCCTACAGTTAGTAAAACAACAGAAGTGATAGCAGCAACAATAATTAAACCAATGTTTACGACTCTCTTATAATTAAGCCCTAGATTAATAGAAAATTCCTCACCCATCCCTGCAACCGTAAACCTATTGGCATAAAGGTACGCAATGAGCATGAGCGGAATACTTATGTATAAAAGTTCGTACCTTCCTTTAATAATTAGTGAAAAGTTCCCTTGTAGCCAAGATGACATGTTTTGGATCAAATCATTTTTATATGCAAAAAATGTTGTAATCGATCCTACGATACTTCCAAACATGAGACCAACAAGAGGGATGAAAATAACATCCTTATATTTCACCTTCTCCAGAATCTTCATAAAAATAAGCGTACCTGCTAATGCAAAAGCAAAAGCAACTAACATTTTTACAAATGGGCTTGCTGAAGCAAAAAGCATAAGTGAAACCAATACTCCTAATCTTGCAGAGTCCAGCGTACCTGCTGTCGTTGGAGAAACAAATTTGTTTCTCGTAAGCTGCTGCATAATTAACCCACAAATCGCCATACTAACTCCGGCAATTATAATACTTGCTAAGCGAGGAAAACGACTAACAAATAAAATTTGAGCTTGCTCTTCACTTAAATTAAAGATGTCTAATGGACTTACATTCGTGACACCTATAAATAAAGATGAAATAGATAGAATGATTAATGCGATGACTAAATAAGCTATTCTCATAATTCTCCTACGCTTTCTTGTACAGAAATTTACTATTACAAGGAGAAAATGATAATTATTTTTGAATGCAAAAATTAGGGGTTTACACATCAAATCATTGATAACAATTATCATTATCTCAATTGAAATTATATCTCCGTTGATAACAATTGTCAATATCATTTATAAAACTTATTGTTTAGACAACTACTTTTTAAAATTTATTAACGTAATTAAGTACTGATAAATATAGATATATCTTATTTCAACACAAATAAATTTAATTGATAACAGATATCATTGTTTAAGCAATTACTATTGAGTAGAAAAATAAATAAAAAACACTCTACGCTTCAATTGAAGCGTTAGACTAACCTAAATTATTGGGACACTATAAAACACCTTCGAAATGGTACACTTAAAAAAAGTACTATTCGGAGGTGTTTTTTGCATGGGCAAAAACGTATATTCAAATGAAGTGAAATGGGCAGTTGTTAAAGATAAGATGAGTGGGCAATTCACAAATAGAGAAATCATGGAGAAGTATGGAGTTAAAAATGTCTCTCAAATTAAAACATGGATGAAATGGTATCGTGAAAATCAGGTTCATAGATTCGATCAGCCGATAGGCAAACAGTATTCGTATGGTCATGGGCCTGACAATCAAAATGATGAAGAAAGAAAAGAACGACAAATGATGCATTTAAAACAAGAGAATGAAATCTTAAAAAAGTATTTGGAGATCGAAAAGGAGTTGAAAAAGAAATAGTCCTCCAACTAGTAGATACATTACGCAAAAAATATACTGTTTCAGCCATCTTATTAGCTTTAAATGTTCCAAGAGCTACTTATTACCGCTGGGCTTCTTCACAATCAATCAAATTGTCCGTGGAGGAGGAAACGATTATTTCCCTTTGCGAAGAAACGAAATATCGCTATGGGCATCGTAAAATTAAAGAGCTGTTAAAGCGTAAGTACCATATAAAGTTAAACCGTAATACAGTTCAACGGATCATGCAGAAGTATCACTTGCAATGCAGAGTAAAGCAGAAGAGGAAGTGGAAATCTCAAGGAGAATCTGTGATTGTGGCTCCGAACTTATTACAACGAGAGTTTTATGCAATCAAACCTAACCAAAAATGGGTAACCGATATTACCTACATTCAATATGGTCCAAACACTCTGTATTTATCAACAATAATGGATTTATTTAATAACCAAATCGTCGCTTACAAGATCTATACTCACCAACAAATCCCTTTAGTTGTCGATACATTGAATGAAGCATTACAAAAAAGAGGAAACCCAAAAGGGGTTATCATTCATTCAGATCAAGGAACTGTCTATACTTCCTATGCTTATCAAAACCTAATAAAAGAGAAGAATTTAGTGAGTAGTATGTCACGTAGGGGAAACTGTTGGGACAATGCAGTAATAGAATCTTTTCACTCTAACCTAAAATCAGAGGAATTTCAGTATGTTAAATTTAATTCGTTATCTTTAGAAGAAGTTAAAGAGCGTGTAGACGAATTTATGAGGTATTATAATGAAGAGCGTATCCAAGAGAAGTTAGGCTACCACACACCAAAAGAATTTGGTAATATGGCAGCCTAAGAAGGTGTTTTATTACTGTCTCAAATGACTAGGTCAGTCTACGTAGAGTGTTTTTTATTCTGAGAGATTACTATCTATCCTAGCCAGAACGCTGAGAAAAATTCCTAACTCGTCCTCATTAATTCCTGAGGATATTTGTTCTATCGTTTTTTGTGCTTGTTCGATTAACCCTACTTGCAACTTCTTCCCTTTAGGTGTTAGAAAAATCATATTCGTCCGCTTATCCACAGGATGCGGTACACGCATAACCAATTCCCTTTTCACCATATTATTAATTAACCTTGAAATACTTGGTGAATCTTTTTTGGTTAACGTAGCTAATCGGTTTTGAGTTAGTCCATCCTCTTCCCATAACCGAATCATAATTGACCATTGGTCGTGTGTTACAGGCAGATTATTATCTTTAAAGTTTTTATTCAAGCGATTTGTTACTAATCGAGCTGTATTATTTATCCTATAACCAATTGATTCTGCCAAGATATAGTCGCGGTAATCCATATGATTCCTCTATTCTATCACGATTTATTATCTTGATCGTACATGAACGATTATCTATCTTCAAGTAGTATTTAAAAGGATGCCTAATTAGGTAACTCTCTCCTAAACAGGCATCCTCATTCAAACTCAAAATACTGTTATAAAACTTAATAACAACCCACCAATGGCGCCAGTTAATACGATTACCCAAGGTGGTAGCTTCCAGAAAACTAGCATGCTAAATAATATAGCTCCAAATACAAAATCGATTGTAGTTAAGATAGAACTAGTCCAAATCGGTTGGTAAAGAGCTGCAATTAAGATACCGACTACTGCAGCATTAACACCCATTAGTGCACCCTTCACTTTAGTATTGCGGCGCAACGTATCCCAAAATGGTAACGTTCCTAAAATAAGAAGAAATGCTGGTAGAAAGATAGCAATTGTCGCTATTAATCCGCCTTTCCATCCATTCATCACCGCTCCAATATACGCAGCAAATGTAAAAAGTGGACCTGGTACGGCTTGAGCAGCACCATACCCTGCAAGGAACTGTTCCTCACTCAACCATCCAGTTGGAACAAATTCACGTTCAAGCAATGGTAATACAACATGCCCTCCACCAAATACAAGAGAACCAGCACGATAAAAGCTATCAAACATAGCTACCCAGCTTAGGGCTGTCGCTTCTCTAACAATTGGAAGTAAGATAAGTAATCCGAAGAATAGAGTTAAACAGATACTACCGAAACGTCGACTGACCGGAAATTTCACTTCAGACTTATCATCTACTGGCTGTTGTTTATATAAAAGATACCCAATAAATCCAGCTACTAAAATTACAGCTACCTGAGTAAAAGCAGTCTGCCATAGTAACGTTAGCACAATTGCACCTAAAGCAATTGTCTTTCTTTGTAAATCAGGGGTTAAATTTTTAGCCATCCCTAGTATTGCATGAGCAACAACGACAACTGCAACAATTTTTAACCCATGAATCCAGCCTGCATCTGTAAATCCAAACGACTGAAGTAATAAAGCGAAGATAATAAGCGCTACAACAGAAGGTAGTGTAAACCCGATAAAGGAAACAATCCCTCCTACTATACCAGCCCTCATCACTCCTATACCGATTCCGACCTGACTACTAGCCGGTCCAGGTAAGAACTGACATAAGGCAACTAAGTCTGCATAACTCTTTTCATCCATCCACTTTCTTCTGCGAATATACTCATCATGAAAATACCCTAAATGTGCAATTGGTCCACCAAATGATGTGAAACCGAGTCTAGTTGATACTATTAAAATTTCAAGTAACGACTTGATGCTTATATTTTTCTGTCGAGGTTCCATGTACGCTCCTTTCAATTTTTATCACACCTATAGTATAATCTTTCTTCTCTTGTTGTATCAAACTAAGCTATCTTGTTCAACTAGTTATAAAAATTCTTAATAAAATCTTTATAAACTTCACAAACTTATTTCATATAAAAGCAAAATATTCATGTTGAAATATGTTTTTTTATAAAAAAATATCTTAATATTCCTTATTCACTGTGCACTAAGCTTCATTCCTGTTATTATGACAGTGCAAATGCCAAATCATCTGAGGAGGTCTTCTTTGTGAAAAAGCTTTTACTTACTGGAGCTATGACATTATTCGCTACAAGTTTACTAGTAGGTTGTGGAGATACAACACCAAATAATGAACCAGATGAAAGTGATTTTTTAGATGAATCAGAGGTTGAGGTTGAAGTATTTGATTAAACGTGGATTTTGAAGATATTTGTGTCCCTCATAGTATTGAGGGACTTTTTCAAGTGTAATTTTGACGTTTGTTTGTAGGATTTTCTGTCGCACCGAATGATTTTTCTCCACTTTACTAGTACATTTAAGACGTACTGTACTGACACTTTCAAAATTATAATACGTATGGAACCGGAGGAGATATTCATGTCTGTTGAAGTCGGAACTTATGCAATCCATAAAGGTGAAGAAGGTATTATTCTTTGGGATTATCATAATGGACAGTGTGAATTTAAGGAAATTGATACAAACAAAATAATTGTAGTTAATGTAATTGATTTAATTTCTTAATCCCTTTGTTATCACTTTATTCCTAAAAAAGGTTTGTCCCAATAGGTTAATTTATACCTTTTGAGACAAACCTGAGCCGATGTATCATACGGAGCTATTACTATTATTTTCATTTTTATGGCTCTATTTCTAGAAGCTATAGTTTATACTTTTTCGTCTCTTCCTGAAGCTCATCAGCTAGGTTCGTTAAGGAATTAGCCGACGACGTTATTTCTTCCATTGAAGCCAACTGTTCTTCTGAAGCAGATGATATGCTTTCTAAACTCGTCAAGCTATTTTGAGCAATATCTGAGAAGTTATCTACCGCTTCTACCGCACGAAGTGAATCGGCAGAAATCGAACTAGATAAATTAGATACTTCCTTAATTTGTGTAGCTACTTTACGAGCTGCATCTTGAATTTCTTCAAATAATTGACCCGCATTATTTACACTTATAATTCCTTCATTCACTTCTTCTGTCGTCTTTTCATTTGCTTGAACAGCCTCTTCAGTCTTACTCTGGATCGTTCGGATAAGACCAGTGATCTGTTTCGCATTTTTTGATGAAATTTCTGCTAATTTACGTACTTCTGATGCAACGACCGCGAACCCTTTACCGTGCTCACCTGCACGAGCAGATTCTATTGCAGCATTTAAAGCAAGTAAATTCGTCTGTTCTGAGATGTTCGTAATAACACCAATGATTTGACCGATTTCCTGTGAGTATTGCCCGAGTTCAGAGATCGAATCCCCTAACCCTTGAACTGATTCATTAATGTCTCCCATTTTTCTAACCGCTGTTTGGATAGATTGCTCACCCTCAGAGGACTTTTCAGAAGCAAAATTAGCTTGAGTGGAGGAAGACTCTGCATGTTGAACTACATTAGAAATCCTCTCATTCATGTTATTCATTGTCTCTGATAGTTCATTAACAATTCTTACTTGCTCATCTACCCCTAACGAAATTTCTTCCATCGAATTAGATACTGCTTCCGTTCCTAATGTTGTTTGCTCAGCACTTGCTGTAAGCTGTTGCGCCGAACTAGCCAAGTGATCCGATGAAAAGCTTACTGAATTAAGAATTGAGCTAAAGGAATCTAACATTTTATTAAAACTAGATGCAACAATACCAATTTCATCATTTGACTTACTAATTGCACGTACTGACAAATCGCCATTACTAACTATTTCCGATACTTCCTTTAAATGATCTAACGGTCTTGTAATGGATTTTATAACAAAGTTTGCAATAATAATTCCAGCAAAAATCGCACTAATAATAACCACCATCGTAGTATTAAATATAGGAGCTGCACTTTGTTCGATTTCATCTTCATTGATTGTACTTCCCACAGTCCATCCTGTTAATTCATTCGTGACAAATGTACTTCTCTTAGATTGTCCATTATGATTCACATAATTAAATTGACCACTATCACTTGCAGTAATGTATACTCCCCAATCGGCATCGATTGGTTCACCAATTTCAAGCTCCGGATGAACAACTGGTACATTATTATGATCGAGAATATAGACAAACCCTTCCTCACCAATTGTTATACTAGATACAATCTCTTGAAAGTCTGTTAAATCCATTTGTAATCCAACAACTCCGGATAAATCGTGAATTGCTTTAGAAATAGTGATTACCATACTTCCTGTAGAGATTGCTATGTATGGGTCTGTAATACTCACTGAATCAGGTGCATTCATCGCTCCTTCATACCATGGTCGAGTACGAGGATCGAACCCTTCCGATTCTGGCCCAGGATTTGGTTGACGAATCATTTCTCCTTCTTTAGTTCCTAAGTAAGCAAAGTCAAGTTGAGGATGATTGACTACATAGTCATCTAATATTTGACGAACCTGAGGGCTTTCCCAACCATTATAAAGTTCCTCTTTTATTAATTTTGACAAAAAATCGGCTTCTGCCATCTTACTTGAAATCATTTCATCCAATTTTTGACTAACTATATTCGTATTCCCCATTGCTCCATCCATCATTTGATGTTCCAATGTATCTTTTGCAGTTTGATAAGATATCGTTCCAATGACTAGCGATGGAATAATCAATAGTAATAAAAATGTTAATAGTAATTTCTTTTTTAAGTTCACTCTAATCTCTCCCTTGTTGAATACACATAGCTTTTCTTTCTAGTATTCATTATTAATAGTACATGAGTTATGAATGTTGTTATGTGATTAATCTCACGTTTCGACAAAAATTTATATTTTTTTCAAACATTACTAATGTTCTTTTACAACCTTTTACTAATGAATTCTTTTTATAATTGGTAATAAAGCAAAATAAATAGGCTACCGGAAAAGCATCCGGTAACCTATCAAGCAAGACTTTTTACTGTTTGTTGTTAATATAACTATATTTATCTTCCGTAATAAATTTATTCTTCTGAACGAGTGTTATATTATGCGATTGAGCCTTTAGTTGTTTTACTAATGAGTCAAGATGCGCCCTATCACTTTCTTCTATTATAAATTCAAAGCCATATAACTTCGTGTTACCTACATCCTCTTTCGCCCACACTACATGCCCTAGTAAGGTAATTTCTTCTCCTACTATAGTGGTTGAAATCCCTAGTATAATTTCTCTACTAATTGAGAATTGCAAGTTAGAAAGAAAGCGTAGTCCGCCAGTCCCAATGTCTTCTATTAAAATTAGATTCGTACCAATACTTACTTTCTTGTCTCCAATTAGGGTAATAGTGATATTAGCCTCGAGTGGAGATGGTAAGTTCACACGAAAGAACTTTCTTTGATCATAGAATGGAATTTCCTCTTCAGTAACCGCTTGTTTGTCGATTACTTTCTTTTCCAATAATAATTTAAACGAGCATTCATCAACTGGCTTACTATATAAGTACCCTTGAATCTCATCACAATTCATTCCACGCAAAAGAGCTAGCTGGTCGGTCGTCTCGACGCCTTCCGCAACAGTTTTAAGTTTTAACTTTTGAGCTAGTTGTAACACCGCTTCAATGATTTCTCTACTGTTGTCATTTTGATCAATATCCTTTACAAAATGTCTATCAATCTTAATGACGTCTATATCATATTGATTCAAATAAAATAGTGATGAATATCCTGTTCCAAAATCATCAATAGCAATGCTAAAGCCAAGACTTTTTAGCCCTTGAATCGTCATTCTAAAAAGCTCTTCGTTTTCAAGTAATGTTGTCTCAGTTATTTCAAATTCAAGAAATTTTGTATCGATATTATTTGTTTTAACATAGGTTTCTATATTTTTTATGAAATCCTTTTGTAAAAACTGAATTGGTGACAAATTAATGGAAAGCTTAATCAGTGGTAAATTTTGCGCCTTCCAATTTAATTGTTGTTCACACACCTTCTTAAATATCCAATCTCCTAACGGAATAATTGCACCACTTTTCTCTGCTAGTGTAATAAACTCAAACGGAGAAACTAGGCCCCATTTAGGATGATTCCATCTAACTAATGCCTCTGCCCCAATAATTTCATTAGTCTTACCATGAATACGTGGCTGGTAAAAGACTTCGAATTGCTCCTTCTGTATGGCTCTTTTTAAATCATTTAAAAGACTATACGCTTTATACGTTTCTATGTTTTTGTTAGGGACCCAAATGTAATAACAGTTCTTCCCATTTTTCTTCGCTGTATCTTTTGCCAACTTAGCATTTCTTATTAGCTCATCTAACGTAGTCGTAGGTTCATACAGCGTACTAATCCCTACACTAATTGTGATATCTAACTCATAGCTTTTTACAATAAATTCGTCAACGAACAAATCTATTAACTGCTGGGCAAAGCTTTCTATATCAATTGGTTTATTCACTAATATTATAAAGCGATCACCAACTTCCCTAGCGACAAATACATTTTGTTCAACAATCGTATTTAATCTATAAGTCACTTGCTTTAAAATTTCATCCCCTAACGATAGTCCGAGTAAATCATTAACAAACTTAAAATTATCAAGGTCTAAGTAAAATAAAACTATAGAAGATTCATTTCCTTGTTTTGTTACCATTTTATGAAAATAGTCTTCAAACTGTTTTTGGTTAGGTAATCCCGTCAAATTGTCATAGTAGCCAAAATGCTGGATCATATCCTGCAGTTTCTTTTTTTCTGTTATATCACTATAATTAACCACTATCCCTCTTACACTTTTAACATTTAGTTTATTTTCAACAACTACATTGCAGTAGCACCATTCCCCTGTTGCTTTCTCTATCATTAATTCACATTCGAAGGGAAACCCAGGTGTTTTTAATGCTTGTTGAAATACACTCTGTGCTTTTTGAATATAATTAGGATGAATCATATCAAAACAACTCTTACCAAGTAAATCTTCTAAATTATAACCAAAAACCGGTTCAAGAGACTCGCTTTGATATGTGATAATACCATTTTCATCTAGAAGGGCAATGACTTCATGAGAATTTTTTATTAAATTATTAAATTGTTTTTTATAGTTTTTAATTCTTTCTATCTTTTCAATCTCTTCAAGTTTTTTTTGTTCTGTTATATCTGTACGGATCGATAGATATTGATATGGCTTGCCTTCCTCATTTAGAAAGGGGACAATGACAGTATGAACCCAATAATATGTACCGTCCTTAGCCTTATTCTTTACCTCACCCTTCCAAATTTGCCCATGACTAATTGTTCGCCATAAGTCTTGAAAAAATTCTTTCGAGTGATAGCCAGAGTTTACAACTTTATGCGTTTTGCCTATTAACTCTTCTTTAGTATATTTGGATAACTTACAAAATTTTTTATTTACATTAATAATTACACCCTTCGCATCAGTTATTGCCACTATTGACGCTTGGTCTAGCGCGTATTTTATATCTTCAAGTTCATTTATCTCTTTTTTGTTTTCGACTTTTTTTAGAGAGTCTATGTTTTTCACTATTTTTTTTTGTAGTTTCGAACTTGCTGTTTTTACTAACGTCTTTACATAGTTTTGCATAGTAGCCCTCCGAAAAATATTTACCTTTTTCACTATACATATAGTATAAAACATTTTTTGTTTATCACAATAGTTTTTTTGTAAGTTTTTGTCGCTTACTGATATTTCTTAAAATTAATCACACTTTTTAAGGTAAAGGATATATTAAAAAGAGCTATATACAAGATAACGATTGTATATAGCTCTAAGTAAAGTTTATTTAACTAAAAGATTATACGTTATTACCATCTTCTAGTTCTTCTATATTCTTAATTAATCCTTTAACCTCTTTATTTGAATTAGTAATCATTTCTTCGATTCCCTCTTGAATAGATGTGTAGTCTTGAAGTAATGATTTATTCCTTGAAATACTTGTTTCTTTTGAGTGTTGAGTGATTGCTGAAATTTCCTGTGAATTAGCTGAAATTTCCTCCATCGATGAATAAACGTCATTGATATTAATTGAGAAGCTTTGCATTTGTTCTAGTATTTGATCAAGATTTTCATGAACAGCAGAAAACATTTTACTTCCTTCTTTAATCTCATCTCTGTCATCTTTCATTGAACTAGCAACAAATTGTACATCCTTATTGACTGAATTAATTGTTACTGATATTTGATTTGTAGCATCAAGTGAATGCTCCGCTAGTTGGCGTACTTCAGCTGCAACAACAGAAAATCCTTTTCCATGCTCACCAGCTCTTGCGGCTTCAATACTTGCATTTAGCGCTAAGAGATTTGTTTGGTCAGCTATCCCTTTTATTAAATCAACGATACTTTCAAT
Source organism: Bacillus sp. FJAT-45350 (assembly GCF_002335805.1). Classification (NCBI taxonomy): domain Bacteria; kingdom Bacillati; phylum Bacillota; class Bacilli; order Caryophanales; family Bacillaceae; genus Bacillus; species Bacillus sp. FJAT-45350. The sequence continues at coordinate 2,821,899 of NZ_NISU01000001.1, forward strand.
TTCCTTCATTTTAGTTGTAAGGCCCCTAACAAGCGTAGCTGTGCCTTTGGATTCATTTTGTATTGTGTCGATTTGTTCTGATATATTCTGTAATGACTCCTGAATTGTTGATGCAAATTGACCAGTTTTTGTTGAACTATCATTAATACTTTCAATAGTAAAAGTTGTTTTATCTATTGCACTTGAAATATCTAGCACGATTTCACTCGTTTTATCAAATGTGTCAGTTACTTCCTCGTTACTTTTACTTAAAGATTCAAATAGCTTACGCTGATTAGTATTTTTATCTTTTAGTTTGTCAAATTTTTCTTTAAACGCTTGGGATTTTTCTACTACAATAGTAGATTGCTGATGAGATTCTTCCCGATAATGGTTTAAATTATCTGCAAGAGCTGATACATTCTTTGCCAGCATACCTACCTCATCATCCCACTTATCTTTCAACCTTACTACATTAAAGTTACCTTTATTAATTTCATTAAGTGAGTTATTAATCTTGTCAATCCTTTTTGTAATAAAAAGGTTCGAAAACACTAATACCAATATTGGAATTGTTAATAGCTGTATTAGTAGATTTAAGCTAGCAACCAGACCACCATTAGTGACTTCGTAATAACTTAGGAGTGTATACAAAAAACCAGATATAGGTGCCCCAATCAAGCTACTAACAACTACAATAAGAAGTAATTTAAAACGAATTGTTTTTATAAATTTTATTTTCTTTAATGATAAATCCATATATACACAATATCCTTTCAATTTTAAATCTAGTAATGATTATTTTTCGTTAAATAGCGTTCTATATCATCATGTGATAATGGCTTACTATAATAGTAGCCTTGCACCTCATCACAATCTAATTGCTTTAAATATGCAAGTTCCTCTTCAGTCTCAACACCTTCTGCTATAACGCTTAACCCAAGGCCTTTTCCCATTCTAATAATAGCTTCTGTGATTGCTTGATTATCAGTATTTTCACTAATATTTTGTATGAAAGAACGGTCGATTTTAAGCTTATTAATAGGGAATTTTTTTAAATAATCAAACGAACAATACCCTGTTCCAAAGTCATCGATATTAACTTTAACTCCCAACTCTTTTAATGACTGAAAACAATCGATAACATTTTCTTTAGTCCCTAGTGCTGCAATTTCAGTAATTTCAATCTCTAACAGAGTCGGATCTAGTCTCGTTTCATTTAATATTTCTTTTATCTTATCAACTATATTTGGTTGTTGAAATTGTTTAGCAGTGAAGTTTACAGACATTTTCAACGGAGTAAATCCTTGATCTATCCATGATTGATTTTGTAAACAGGCTGTTTGTAGCACCCATTCACCAATAGGTAGTATTAACCCAGATTTCTCTGCAATCGGAATAAACTTTGCTGGTGAAATTGCACCTAATTCAGTATGGTGCCAACGAATTAATGCTTCAACACCAATAATTTTTCCAGCCTTTACTTCTATTTGTGGCTGATAATATAGAAGAAAGTCTTCCTTTTTTATTGCATTTCGCAGTTCATTTTCGATAGTAAAGAGGTTAAAATTTTGATGAGACATAGTAGGAGTGTAGAATTTATAGTTACTTCTTCCACTTCTTTTCACTTCATATGTTGCAGTATCAGCTTGTTGCACTAAAGATTCTGCATTATTACCGTGTAACGGATACAAACTAATTCCAATACTCATTGTCAAATAAACCATTGACCCGTCAATCTCAAAGGGTTCTCTGAATGCAGCAACAATTTTTTCAGCCACCAGTTCTGCTTCTTGTTGATTAACGTTAGGAAGTAAAATAGTAAATTCATCACTGATATTTCTACTTAATGTTACATTTTCCGAAAGACAACCTTTTAATCTTTTACTTACTTGTACTAATAATGAGTCCCCTACTTGATTTCCAAGGGTACTATTGATTTTCTTAAAGCCATCGCAATCACAAAACATTACAGCCAAATTTTGATTATGTAATTGTGCATAGGTCATTGCAAGACTAAGTCTTCTATTAAATAGGACTTTATTTGGTAAACCTGTCAAATCATCATAAAAGGCAAGAAACTCAATTCTCTCGTCTTTCAACCTACTCTGTGTGATATTTTGTAATGATATCATTTGTACAATAGAGCCTTTTAATGGGTAAGGACTAGATTTCATCTTGAAATAAATATTTGTACCATCTTTCTTCATACCGACAAACTCATGACTTTCCTGTTGTACGCCCATTTGTAAGAGCTTTTTCACCCTTTCCTTATCAGTTGGTGCAACAAAGTCAAAGAACGATCTATTTACTATCTCTTCAAGTTTATAGCCAGTAATCCCCAAGAATGTATCATCAGCTTTAATGACTTTTCCTTTATCATGAATAATAATGCCATCGAATGTGTTTTCTAATACCGTTTCTAATTGAAGCTTCGTTTCACTGTTTATTTCAAATTTTGTTGTACTCCCCTTTTTGTTATTCATTTTCTAACTCTCCTCGGATCATTTATATACTACTTTATTACTATTATACTATACTCACAGTGTAAATACCTTTTTTATTCATTTATCCTAATATACTGAATGTTTCAAGGCATATTCATTTTTAATAAAACTGGAGTCATTAATTTAAACTGTGTGCATAGATATAGTAATCTACCAAAAAAATCCAAATGTTATTCTAATAATGAAAAAGTCACGGGGGGAATGAATCATGGAAAACAACTTAGACTCAGTAAAAATAGAGACTGGAGATATTATCTTTGTAAAACAAAACGACCTTACTAGCCTACTAATACGTTGGCTAGAAAAATCCCCCTATTCTCATGTTGCTATAGCTATCAACTCAAATGAAATTATAGAGGCTGATATTCTCAGAAGAGTGAAAATCAGGAAAATGAAGTACACTTCTTTCAAAGTCATGAGAGTCGATTTAAATGTTAGTCAAAAAAAACTGCTTATTTCTTGTGCAAAAACCTTTATTAATAACAAGTATAATTATAAAGGTGCTATTAAATGGTTTTTTAGATTGATTATAAATAGAAAGGATGATAGAGATTTACCACAGCGAGTTTATTGTAGCGAATTGGTCGATTATATATATCGCTGTGTAGGAATCGTATTTTATCCTGAGCGAGCTCCTGGTGATGTTCTGCCATCAGATTTATTAAATTCTCCTTTAGTAAAGGAAGCCGCACGAGAAACAAAAAAGTAAGTGAATTGGTACTCAATACACCGGTTCACTTACTTTTTTTATTATACTTAAATTTATAGAAAGCTTTCCAATAATTAAAATAGCGTTAATAGCTGGATATATAACAAACCAACAATAAGTAGACTTACCCCAAACAGTATATTCCAACGAAAACCGTTTTCTGCTACACTTCGCCCATTTAAGCTGCTTATTAGAAGTAACGGAACTGTGACTGGCGCAATCACTAGCGTTACTGAAACGCCTAAAAGTAAGGATAGTGCTATTAAATCTGGTGGATAGCCACCAGGGATATTAACTAAAATACCTGAAAGTAAAATCATCGCAGGGATAGGTGGAAAACCACAAAAACCTAGCAATATAACAATGAACGTTAAAGCTACAAGAATATTGATATTCAGTAACTCTACCCCAGCCAGAAAGTATTCAAATAAGACATGGCCATATCCTGTTTCCTTTAATGTTCCAACTAATAAACCAGCTGATAATATAAGTCCGATTTCCTTTTTCTTTTTCCCTATGTCAACCTTCACCAATTTAACCCATAGGCTTTTATATTGAGACATTGATTTACTACTTATGAAATAAAGAGTTGTTACGATGACTACTACAACAGGTACAGCGAGAAGTATATCCATATGTAACAGCTGATTAGACATGAAAATACCGACCATTAAAAATGATAGCCAGAACAAGAACTTCCCTACTAACCCATCGAGGCTTTCACCTGATTTAATCGTGAGGTCAGGTATCACATCTACTGTAATTTGTTTACGTTTTAATTGCACACGATAGATAAGAATGCTTATTACAAAGCCAATACAAGCTAATCCAAATCCTTTAACAACTGTAGGTAAGAGGGGAGCATTTGTTCCTGCAATCCCATAAGCAAATGCTGGGTGGACAACTGTCCATAATACAGTGATTGTAAAGCCCTGCATGATTGCAGTCCCCATTGTAAAATCCCATGCGTCTTGTTCTACGGATGGCTTTTTCTCATCACGAAACATTTGATAAACAAAAGCAATCCCACCTAACGTCATAAATGAAGCAATGAAATGGGTTAAGCCCGATACAATAGCAAAAAAACGAACAGGTGTTGTAATCCACTTCTTTCCTATATTCATAAGTGCTTTCACATATGGTCTATGCCCGATAATCCAACTTACAAGGCTAATCAAAATAATTAACGGAATAATAGCACTCATTTCCCGTAACCCTATCCATAAAACAATAGGAGAAGACGAGGTAATATTAATTACTAAGACAGACAATCCTATTAAAATAATTGGTAGAATTAGATTGCGTTTCGGTATTACTAGAAAAACAGAAACTAGCAGAAGGAATCCCATCATTGATACTAAACCAAAGATAAATGGTTCCTTCCATATGGTTGATACGAAATATAAGCCAATAAACGATACAAGTGCAGCAATAAATAGTTTATTAACAAACCAAACTAATCTACTTTGCCCCTCACTCATCTCTTCCACTTCTTCCTATGATTAATTCAAACTGATTTTTCCTGTTCTTCAGATGTTATGCCTTCCAAACTTAGTTTAGTCAATCTTTCGACTAATAGAAAGTGTTACGACTTGGTTGCGAGTGACTGTAAAAGTGTGGTTTTCACTTTTTCGGTCCACTTAAAGTAATGCGCGTAGCCGATGCCTCTTTTAAAAAGCTTGCTACGAGCGGTTTTCTCGTACCAAGCGTGCAACGCGCGAAGCCATTACCACTTCTTGAATCATCTATTTTGTACTTTTTCAGCGCCCTCCTTGGTTGCTTCTTTGGTTATTTCAAAAAGACATGGCAACTGTCGACCAGTTAGCATGTCTTTTTAAAGCAGTAATTTAGTTATTCTATATCCTCTATATGCGTCGCACAGTTTCTTCCGTTTGACTTAGATGGATAGAGCGCTTTGTCTGCTTGTAACTTATTTATAATCCCTCAAATAACTCTTCAACTAACAAGTCTGCTGCCATTTGTTTATCCATGAATAAAAAGCTGAAAAAATTAACATTCTAATTATAGGATGTGGTTTTATATGGAACAAGAATGGAATACAATCATCGAACTTCGTAAACAAACATGGGAACTACACTATAACTATTGGCTTACTGAAACGTTATTCTCTTTTAACTGGTGGTTACTTTTAACGACGACGTTTCTATTCTTTATAATATGGATTTTTGTATTAGACAAAAGTAGACTATTGGAAATTATGACTTATGGTCTTCTAGTTTCAACCATAGCATTCATATTAGATTTAATCGGAATTACCATGGTGTTATGGTCATATCCTGATCGCTTGACACCTCTTATGGCACCTATCTTAGAAATTCATAAAATGCATATGCCTGTTATCTTCATGATAATTTATCAGTATTTTCACAGTTGGAGATCATTTATCACTGTTATGACGTTAACTTCTGGCATATTTGCATTTGCTTTAGAGCCACTATTAATATGGCTACAAATATACGAAATACATAATTGGCGTTACATCTATTCATTTCCTCTTTATATTATTATAGGAGTATTCCTTAAATGGCTAATTGGTAAATTAAAGAGTGTTGAAAGTAAGCATAAACTCCTATAAAGCAATTAATTGCTGTTGAAGAGGCCGCTGAAAAAGTGTGATTTTCACTTTTTCAGCGGCCTTTAAGTAATGCGCGAAGCCGTTGCCTCTTTTCAAAAGCGTGCAACGTGCGGAGCCATTACCACTTCTCGAATCGTCTAGATTGGACTTTTTCAGTGGCCTCCGTTTTTGACCTTCTGTCCCAACCTCACTTTTTTTACTTATTCACACCCATATTTTTAACTACCGCAATTCCTTTTGAATAAATCTTTAATTCCTCAATCATTTGTCTTTGTAACACTTTATCACTGATGAAATCGACTCCATACGAATAATCACCACTTATATTTTCTTTTTTCCATGCTAAAAGACCAGTTATTTTCAACTCATTATTATTTAATATAAAAACAACCTCAACTTTAATTTCCTGGTTTAAAGGTATCGAAATGGGGGTAGTCAGTTTCAGACCGCCTTCGCTTAAATCATATATACTAGCTTTCCCCGGTTTACTTTGAACATCTTTGTTTCCGACCTTTAATATTCGAAACGAACAAGCAACAGGCTCTTCAAATTGATATCGAAATCCGTCTTGTCTTCTATATCTCATATCCAAACTCCCTATATATAAAGTTTTTTCTTTCTGAATTATAATTCTATTTTCACTGTTTGATTAGTGACTTTTAGTCATTGCTAAAAAATAGCACTTATTCATCTGGTTAGAACGTACTAATGACATGAAATATGAATTTTGTTATTATGTACTTAAAAAATTCTATATGTTATAACAATTGTCCTTAAACCTATTTCTATAAAGCAAATTCAAAAAGAAAAGGAAAAAATACGTACCATTATTATAATTAATAAAGAGGTGGTTCCAAAAGTCATGATGACTTTTAGGACCACCCCTTTTGTATATAATCCCTTTCACAACATGTTGGTAGATTACTACTTAGACTTACTAGTGAACTATTTTCAGGAAAAGCAAAGCTTTTTTTCATATACCTTACACTTTAATTTTTTTAACAAAGTTTGATATATTATCTTCATTATCTCTTCGTATTTTCCTTGATAAAAGTAAGGATTCGTTGCTCTGCTTTTTCAGGATGTACCCATATATCTGGCTGAATTCCGACTGCTTCTTTCTCCAATAAATCAGGATTGTAGTTAAAATATGTAGGAACTGACATTGCTACGTTCGTATGAGGTAGTTGCCATATGAGGGCGTTCCCACTAATTATCGCTCCCTTTGTATTCATCCCTATAACTGTGGTATTGTTTGCTTGCTTTAATTGTGCGACTAAATGTTCCGCTGCTGATGCTGTATTGTTATCGATTAATATAAAAATATGTGTGTCATTATCTTTTACTGTTTTGAACGGCTTTTCTTCTACTTCCCAATAAGGTTCTTCTAACGAATCAAATTTCTCCACACGAAACAAATCAGTAAAGTCATCCTCAAATGTCTGTGAAGCAACCCCTTGTTCCTTTAAATAATCGATTGTATCTGTTACAAGTGCCAAATTCGTTTTTGAAAACAGGTGATTCGATTGTGAACTCCAGCTTATAGGCTCTCCAAAAAATTCCTCTAACCACTTTTCTACTAGAATTACACTCCCACCTTCATTTCCTCGTACATCCAAAACAAAATAAGGCTCACGACTTAAGTGCTTGGCAGAATCTATGATATCGTAATAATCAACTGGAGCACCTTCAAAAGCAAACATCGTTCTCAATTGAAACCATGGTACGCCCTCTTTTTCTGATAAAGAAAGACGGTCTCCTAACCTAAAGTTCGGTAATGCCTTTGCCTCTGGCCTCAGCCTAATTGTCTCAATCTGGGCGCCATCTCCCTCTTGAAAAACGATTTCCCACACTCTTTCAGAATCAGTTAAATAGCTTGAGAAAGCCCCTGGTATATACACTATCTCTCCGTTATCATTTAGACTTGGTTTTAAATAAGACGAAACCTCTTCGTCCCCATTAATAGAAGCTAGTTTCACAGCTTCTCTTCCTATTAACCAAAACTCACCACTGGTATCTTTATTAAAGCGAAAGTGCTCGGACACAAAAAAGGAATAGTCGTTACTTTCCATAGGAGAATGGTTAATCTGAAGATGTGTGTCACTTATAAAATCATAATGACTTCTTAATAGATTACTAAATTGAATCGAAGACAACTGCACTCCATCTTCTAACTCTCTTAAATGGTCAATTAAGCCATCTCTAGCATCTTGAAAAGCTTTGTCTCCACCCATATATTCATATAAAGCATACATATATTTCATAGCTAAATGAAAGACTTCAACATCCTCTATCAATTGTTTCTTTGTAAAGGAAGAGTCAGTATTACTATTCGTAATTCGTAAGTTTTGTATCATCTCTTCTGATAATTCATCTTCATCATTCATTAAAAAATCATATCTTGGGTCTGGTAACTCATCAAAAGAATGCTCTGTATAAAAGCGGTTATGTTCCGCAACCAATTCTAAAGATATAAGTGCATCATCGTTTAACGGTGGATTACTTGAGCAACCAACAAGTAATAGAGAAATTGATCCTACTACTAGATTACGTAATTTCCTCATTCAATCACCTCTTATTAGTCCATCTAACAATAAAATTTATTATTCAGTGATAGGAAAACCTCAAGATAATTTTAGCATAATTATAGCTAAATTGTTGTTTTATAGGAAATCAACCTATTTATTGTATGAAATCAGAAGAACAAATTGATGCTTTTGGTGAATTAACCCCAACACATAACCACCGTTTACCACAAATCTTTACACAACAGAGAAGTTCACTCTCACTAAAATATACACAACAATGCCCAAGTGTCATTTTACACTTGGGCATTGTTTATACAATCTCTTTTAACTTCCTTACAGCCTCTTCGACAATCTGCTTAACTTCTACTTTTAAGTCTTCTTCTATATCTCTTGAAGGTGCAAGGACAGTTGTTGAGATATCTATATTTCTAAATCGAATTGCTTCTTTTACAATACTAATAAATGGAGATTCTATTTTATATAACAAAGGAACAGGAGCAAGGATTTGATGAAGCTGAACTGCTTTTTCGTAATCTTTCTTCTCGAAAGCTTCATAAATTCCTACCGTTAGCTCTGGTAAAAAATTTGCACTTGCTGGAATTACACCATCTCCACCTAAACCTAGTGTATTAAATAGGTGCTCATCAAAGCCTGCCAACACAGAAAATTCAGGATATCTTGATTTAACTTTAAGAATCATTTCTCTAATATGTCCCGCAGAGTCTACCGTGTCTTTTATTCCAATGATGTTTCTGTACGTATCCGCTAACTTGACGACGATTTCAGGCGTTAAATCCTGACCTGTTAAAGCTGGGAAATTGTAAAGAATGATAGGTAAATCGGTAGCTTCAGCAATTTCTGCATAATGCTTAATAAGATTTTGCTCCGACAACGTCCAATAATAAGGGTTAATTACAACAACAGCATCTGCTCCTGCTTCTTTAGCATGGTCATTAAGTTCAATTACTTCTCTTGTATTTGAACTACCTGTTCCTATTAACACAGGTAACCTTCCATTTACGTATTTAATGGCAAAATTAGTCACATCTTTACGTTCCTCTATAGACATTTGACTGAATTCTCCACCTGTACCTAGAAAAAATAACCCCTGTACGTTCGAATCAATTAGAAACTCAATTAACGTCCCCATACCTTTTTTATCAAGCTTTCCGTTAGCATCAAAAATCGTCGAAACTGGAGGAATTACCCCATGGAATTTGGCTTTTTCCATACTTTTTTATGACTCCTTTTGTTTCAATTGTACTTTGTTAGTAACTTCTCTGTTAAATAAATAAGTTGGGTAATATCCACTTAACACATCTACTACATTTTGAGCCGTTTTCCGCTTTAATTCTAATTGAGCTTCTTCTGAATACCAAGCTACATGTGGATTAAGAATGACATTTTCCATTTTTAATAGGGGATTATCTTGTAAAATCGGTTCATCTTCTACTACATCAAGAGCAGCTCCAGCAATCTTATCAGATTCTAACGCACGAATTAATGCGCTTTCGTCAATAACTGGTCCACGTGCTGTATTAATAATAAAGGCTTCTTTTTTCATTGCATCAAATTGAGAGTCACTAATCATTCCTTGAGTTGCTTCAATAAGTGGAGCATGAACAGAAATATAATCAGATTGTGCACACATCTCATTTAGATCAACCAATTCTACATTAATTTCTTTCGCTACCTCAGCAGGTACATATGGATCGTATGCTAGAATCTTCATACCAAATGCTTGTGCTTTCTTAGCCAAAGTTTGCGGGATCCGGCCTAAACCTACAAGCCCTAATACTTGACCACGCAAGCGATATATTGGCACTCCAACTTTATAGTCCCAATTCCCTCCTTTAACAGCCTCATTCAGCATGACAACTTTACGAGCGCTAGCAATTAAAAGGGCAAAAGCATGGTCAGATACTTCATCCATACAATAGTCAGTGACATTACCAACAATTACACCGTTTTCCGTCGCTGCTTTAACGTCAATAGTATTTACACCTACCCCATAGCGTGAGACAACTTTCAGATTAGGTAAATTTTCAATCACTCGTCTAGAAATAGGTGCATATTGATTTAACAAAGCCTCTGCATCCTTAGCTGCTTCAATAACTTCCTCTTCTGTTTTACATTGTGCACGTACAAATTCCACATCTATTTGTGAAAGAACTTCTTCCTCTGGAGCTAACGTAGCAAATTCATAATCCGTTATAACAACTTTATACGTCATCTCTATGCCCTCCTGTATTCTTAATAAGTTGTTAGTATGTACATTGATTAATACCTGCCTATTTTCTCCCGAACAGCCTATTCTTATTAATTAATTAGGTCAATACAAAAAACCATTCTAACTATAAAGTCAAAATGGTTAGTTTAGTCTCTCACCTTTATAACTATTTATGTTCCACAATATGTTCGATACATGCCTGTTGCTTGTGGAACATTCATGTAGTCTTCTTGCTCAGATTTATGAGCGTAAGGGTTAGCCAAAGCTTGTAGTAGACGCTCCATTACACTGAAATCACCTTCATTTACCGCTGCCTCTAGCGCCTCTTCTACTCGATGATTGCGTGGAATGACCGCAGGGTTTGAGTTTCTCATTAGCTGTTGCGACGATTCTTTAGATTCCTTTTGTCTGTTTAGCCTTGTCTGCCACTGCTCGTACCATTGATTAAATTCCTCTGTATCAAACAATTCTAAGCCTTCTATTTTTTCAAACGTTAATGCACGAAACGTGTTCGTATAGTCTGCTTTATACTTCTTCATCATACTAAGTAGAGACTCGAAAAGAGATTCATCATCTGATTCTTCATTAAATAACCCCAGCTTGCATCTCATTCCAGCAAGCCAATTCGAACGATACTGTTCTGGAAAATTAGAAATTTCATCCTGTGCCATTTTCAGAGCCTGTTCCTGATCCTCATGTAACAATGGCAATAACGTTTCTGCAAACCTTGCAAGATTCCATCCAGCAATAGGAGGCTGATTACCATAAGCATAGCGACCTTGAGTATCAATCGAACTAAATACCGTTGCTGGGGCAAACGTATCCATAAAGGCACACGGACCATAATCAATTGTTTCTCCACTAAGTGCCATATTATCCGTATTCATCACACCATGAATAAAGCCAACCAATTGCCATTTAGCAATTAACTTTGCCTGACGCTTCGCCACTTCTTGAAGTAAGGAAAGATACTTATTCGAACAATCTTCACTGCTTGGAAAATGTCGTTGGATCGTATAATCAGCTAATTCCTTAAGTTCCTCTATGGTGCTCCATTTTGCAGCATACTGAAAGGTACCTACACGTAAATGACCGTCTGCCACACGAGTCAATATCGCACCAGGCAATTCTGTTTCACGAATAACTGACTCTCCTGTTGTCACCACTGCTAGACTTCGAGTTGTTGGAATACCTAGTCCAAACATTGCTTCACTAATAATGTATTCACGCAACATCGGTCCAAGTGTTGCTCGACCATCGCCCCCTCTGGAATAAGGTGTTCTACCTGATCCCTTGAGTTGAATATCAAACCTCTCATTTGTAGGAGTCATCTGCTCACCAAGAAGGACAGCTCGACCATCCCCTAGCATATTGAAATATCCAAATTGATGCCCAGCATAAGCTTGAGCAAGTGGGGCAGCACCTTCAGGAATATGATTTCCCGCAAACACTTCTACCCCTTCTTTACCTTGCATCACTTCACTGTTTAAACCAAGTGACGTTGCTAATGTATGGTTAAAAATAATCAACTTTGGCGAACTAACTGGTGTCGGGTTTAGACTAGAGTGAAATTTTTTTGACAACCTAGCATAGCTGTTATCAAAGTTCCAACCTGATTCTTTTACATCTTTTTTCTCTGTCATCGTATCTCCTTCTCTTTCTTAGGCTTTTATATTTTTGTTTTCTTTATCTATCTACGTTCTATATCAACATAATACATCCCTTTTAGTTTCTTACTGTTACATCTTATTATTCGCTCCTTACAGATAAAACAGTATTCTGTTCAGCTTTATAATACGTGTTGCGGTTTAAGTTTTTTATGGAAATTTACCCTATATAAAAATAAGTAAACATTTCATTACTTTTTTCCTAGTCGTATTTTGTAATATTTTTTTTATTTATCTATTGATATTTTGAATAGATGTTGATAATCTAGAGAAGCATTAAATTGGAAAGCTACTTAATGATTATTTCAGGCCTTTCCAAGCAGATAATTTTTGACCACTTCCTCAAGGAAGTTAAGGCCATACGGACAGCTGAGTCAAAAGCCGATTGGCAACTTTAGTTGCCTTATTGATTGAGTTAAAAGCTCAAATTTTATAAGTTGGTTACTTTACAACCAGTGCATTTGCACATCAACTTGTGAAACGGTCAATAAGAGTGCTAAGAAGTAATTATTTGCTATATAGACTCTGAGCCTATTAAGATATATTTTGATTTTTAAAGAGCTACGTATCCATATTATATTTGGACTTCTTTTAGTCTCCGAAACATATGGGTATCTTTACGCTTTTTTAATTATGATGATTATATCCTAGCAAGTGTTGTGCGCACCAATGCGTTTTACACTTGTTTTTTTGTTGTCTTTTTAAGGGGTAATGAAATAATTCGTTTTCCTAAAGGTACACTAGTTGTTACAACTAGCTAAGACGGTACGGACTTCCCCTTTATTTTTGTAAAATCTATTTAGTTAGGAGATATGAGAATGGGAAAAGCACTTATAATTGGTTGTGGTGGAGTGGCTACAGTAGCCATCCATAAATGCGTTCAAAACAGCGAGGTATTTGAAGAGATTTGTATCGCTAGTCGTACGAAATCAAAGTGTGATGAATTAAAAGCAAAACTAGATGGTGGGAAAACGAAAATTACAACTGCTCAAGTTGATGCTGATAATGTAGATGAGTTAATTGCTTTAATTGAAGAAGTAAAACCAGATGTTGTTATGAACTTAGCATTACCATACCAAGACTTAACGATTATGGATGCTTGCTTAGCAACTAAAACAAATTACTTAGATACTGCGAACTACGAACCAGAAGATACGGCAAAGTTTGAATACAGTTGGCAGTGGGAATACCGTGAGCGCTTTGAAAAGGCTGGTATTACTGCACTATTAGGTAGCGGCTTTGACCCAGGTGTAACAGGGGTATTCTCTGCACATGCACTAAAGCATCACTTTGATGAAATTGAATATATTGATATTCTTGACTGCAACGCAGGAGATCATGGGTATCCTTTCGCTACGAATTTCAATCCTGAAATCAATATCCGTGAAGTTTCAGCTAATGGACGTTACTGGGAGAATGGCGAATGGATTGAAACAAAACCGATGGAAATTAAACGAGTGTACGATTTCCCAGAAATTGGTGAAAAGGATATGTACTTATTATATCATGAAGAACTTGAATCTCTTGCAGTAAATATCCCTGGCATCAAGCGTATTCGTTTCTTTATGACATTTGGGCAGAGTTATTTAACTCACCTAAAATGTCTTGAGAATGTAGGGTTAACATCAATTGAACCGATTGAATATCAAGGGCAACAAATCGTACCACTTCAGTTCTTAAAAGCATTATTACCTGACCCTGCTTCACTTGGGCCTCGTACTAAAGGAAAAACAAACATCGGTTGTATCTTTAAAGGTAAAAAGGACGGAAAAGAGAAAACGTATTATGTTTACAATGTTTGTGACCATGAAGAGTGCTTTGCAGAAGTAGGTTCTCAAGCTGTATCTTATACAACAGGTGTTCCTGCAATGATTGGTGCTATGATGCTGATGACTGGAAAATGGAATAAACCAGGCGTATATAATATAGAAGAATTTGATCCAGATCCATTCATGGATGCATTAAACAAATGGGGCTTACCATGGAAAGAAAGCCTAGACCCAGAACTTGTAGATTCGGAGCCTATCAAAGAGCCGGAGTCAATTCGTTAAAATGAAGTTTGAAGAGTTACCAACACCAAGTTATGTAGTAGATGAACGTCTTCTAGAGAAGAATCTTAAAATCCTGAACGGAGTCATGGAACGTACAGGGGCTAAGATCATTTTGGCACAAAAGGCCTTTTCAATGTTTAGTATGTACCCACTAGTTAGCAAGTATTTAAGCGGCACAGCTGCGAGTGGCTTATACGAAGCAAGACTAGGCTATGAGGAAATGGGCAAAGAAAATCACGTCTTTGCCCCTGCCTACCGTGAAGATGAAATCGATGAAATAATTTCTTATTGCGACCATATCATCTTTAATTCGTTTTCACAGGTTGAAAAGTTTAAAGATAAGGTTCTTCAAGCTGGTAAAAGTATAGGCTTACGCATTAATCCTGAATGCTCTACTCAGGTAGGGCATGATATCTACAACCCGTGTGCAACAGGTTCGAGATTCGGAGTAACAATCGAACACTTCCGTCCAGATTTACTAGATGGAATTTCAGGGTTACACTTTCATACACTTTGCCAACAAAATTCGGATGACCTAGCCAAAACGCTTGACGCTATTGAAGAAAAGTTTGGACCGTGGTTATCTGAAATGGAATGGATTAACTTTGGTGGTGGACACCACATCACTAGAGAAGATTACGATATTCCGTTACTTGAAGAATGTATTAAGAGAATGCAAACAAAGTATGGACTAAAAGTATATCTTGAGCCAGGTGAGGCTGTTGCTCTTAATGCAGGCTATCTAGTGACAACTGTACTTGATACACTTCAAAACGGAATGGAAATTGCGATCCTTGACACATCTGCATCTTGTCATATGCCGGATGTGTTAGAAATGCCTTACCGTCCCCCACTATTTGAGTCAGGGGAAGCGGGCGAGAAGCCATTCACGTATCGTCTTGGTGGTCAAACGTGTCTATCAGGAGATACTATCGGGGATTATTCATTCGACCAACCACTTAAGAGTGGCGACCGTTTAATCTTTGGTGATATGGCAATTTACACTATGGTGAAGAACACTACGTTCAACGGCATGCCATTACCAAGTATCGCTGTTCAAGATAAAGATGGAGATTGTCACATTGTCCACAAGTTCGGTTATCAAGATTTTAAGATGAGACTCTAGTAACAGAAGCATCGAGTTAGAATAGAAACCAGATTCTGAAAATAGGATCTGGTTTTTGGTTGGGAACAAACTAGATTGCAAGACTGACCAATCTAATCCCACGTTACTATATTAAAGAGCCAAGCAAAGTGAGTTTGCTTGGCTCTTTAACTCTATTGATTTCCTTTTTTCACCCATTCAGCAATTGTAACCGTTCGCTTCGCTTGGTGTTTAACTGCTGCTTGCACATCTTCAACCATGTTCCCTCCTTGGTCGACTGTTACGCTGACTCCGTAAGGGTTGCCTCCAGAAGTAAATTGAACTGGGTCCGTATATCCAGGTGAAGCAATAATTGCGCCCCAGTGATGCATAGTAGTGTAAAGAGAAAGAATTGTTTGTTCTTGACCACCATGAGAGTTTTGCGCTGAAGTCATCGCACTAACCACTTTGTTCATTAGTTTACCGTTAAACCATAATCCACCTGTTGTATCTAAAAATTGCTTCATTTGAGCTGGCATATTTCCAAAACGCGTCGGTGCACTGAAGATAATTGCATCTGCCCACTCAAGATCATCTAATGTTACTTCTGGTACATCTTTTGTTGAATCAACATGAGCTTTCCAACCTTCATTTGCATCAATAACTGATTGTGGAGCTAATTCAGGTACTTTTAATATCTTAACTTCAGCACCTGCTTCTGTAGCACCTTCTTCAGCCCATTTTGATAATTGATAGTTTGTTCCACCCATACTATAATAAACTACTGCTAATTTTACTTTTGACATGTTATTCGTCTCCTTTGTATTTCCGAATATTTTTTTTAAGAAATCCACACTAATACACCCACTTTTCTTAAGTAAAATTTAATTACCTCTTCTAATTCAGAACCACCTCCATTGAAAATAAAAGCCACTTAAGTTCCCCCTTAAACTCTTTATCTTGAATCCAAATCTCTTTAGTTCGAGATAATTGTATATAAAAAAAGAACTCTGTCTCAGCCCCTCTAAGGGACCAAGACACCCCCAACCTTACATCCTTATTGATAAGTTTCTAGAATCATTACTATTAATCTTTATTTTTTCATTTCTATTAATAAAATGTGTGATGTTTTATCTGAAGTAATTGTAATTTCTTCTTCAACAATTTCCATACCATCTCTTTCTGTTAACTCGATGTCATTGATTGTTGACGTTCCTTCTATTTGAATTAAATACGCTTGCCTTCCTTCTTTTACTGGGAAACTTATATTACTCCCTTGCTGCAATTCAACGGAATACACATTAACATCTTGATTGATTTTAATTGGTGCATCTCCCTCTACCCCTGATACCATATGGAGCCAATTGTTTTTTCGTTCTTCCCAATTAAATTTGTAATCTCCATAGTTTGGTTTATGTCCCGTTAGGTCAGGTAATATCCAAATTTGCAAGAATCGTAATGTAGTTTCTCCTAAGTTGTGCTCACTATGAAGTACACCTGTTCCCGCGCTCATGTATTGGATTTGCCCTCGTGAAATCGTAGCTTGATTTCCCATGCTATCGGCATGAGTCAGCTCACCGTCTACGACATATGAAATGATTTCCATATTTCGATGAGGATGTGTATCAAATCCTTTATTCGGTTCAACTAAATCATCATTAACTACACGTAAAGCTCCAAATTGAATATTGTCTGGATTATAATACTCAGCAAATGAGAAATGAAACTTACTCTTTAACCAGCCAAGATTACTAGATCCCATGTTTTTACTATCTAATTTTCTTAACATTATTTTCTCTCCTATCAAATTGAAGATATCTATTTTCTCGAATACAAGTTATGAATTAATATATTCTTAATTCGAGATATAAAACCGTAAAAATATGTTTTTATTACGTAACAACCCTTTTATCTTGAATTCGAGATAATTATATAACAGTTTATTTTCTCATGTCAACCGACTGAAACTAATTAACTGCTATTTAATTTTCAGATTATGCACTCATCTACTTAAAGGGAGCGTTACAGCTATTTCTCAAAAACACTCCCCAGTCCACTTCATCTATTTAGTATTTTTTCAGCGCTCTCTTATATCACCACATCATAGATAGAGCTTACTCTTTTCCAAAGTTATTTTCTAAAAGGATAGAATCCCCTTGTTGGTGATTTTAATAATAATATTTGCTAATTCTTTTGGTGATTTATCTAGGTCATTTTCTAGCCAACATTTTATAACATTGATACAACCACTGACAACAAAAATCCCAACATACTCAGAAATATCCGATTTTTGCTTATTTGCAGTCAGCCAGTTTTTTACCGTAAATCGATGGGCAATATTCATCACTCTATTTTGAAATGAAGTGTCACCGTTCTCACTTAATAATGTTTGACAGATATCTCTATTTTCAGCTATGTACTCAAGCATTTTTTCTGTCATCTGTAATGCTTCTTCCTCCACAGGGAATTCATACTTATTTAGTGTTACTAGCATATCCTCAATAATTTCCTCTTCAATTTTATAAAGAAGTTCATACTGATCTGAATAATGCGAATAAAAAGTAGATCGGTTAATATCAGCAAGTTCGCATAATTCCTTTACTGTTACAGATGAAATTGCCTTATCCTTTAAAATTTTCATCAAACTATTTTTTAATACCATTCGTGTATATTTTTTTCGTCTATCGAGCTTTGAAGTCATGATTTCTCCCCTTCCAGTACATAATCCAACAAAGTTACGTTTTCTGTTGTGTACTAAACGTTCCGTAAAAAACTGTTTGTTGAATAAACAACACTGTGTCTATATAATGATAAAGTGCAAATGAAGATTATGCAAGAGAGGGTGTTTATTATAGATATTTCTGCACGGATTATTAAGCATAAAAAAATAGTTCTCTTCACATTTCTCCTTATTGCAGTAATCTCTACCGTGGCGCAGTTTTTTGTGTCAGTCAATTATAATATGACTGATTATTTGCCTGATGAGGCTCAATCCACTAGAGCGATTGAGATTATGGAAGAAGAATTTACTTCATCTGTTCCTAATACGAGAGTCATGATAACCGACGTATCAATACAGGAAGCCTTATTATATAAAGAACAGCTAGCAGCTATTGATGGAGTGTCTGATGTAGTCTGGCTAGACGATGTCATTGACTTGAAAACACCTCTTGAGGTTGCCGATGCGGAAACAGTTGAGTCTTATTTCAAAGATGACAAAGCGTTGTTTTCATTAAGTATTCATAGTGGTGAAGAGGTAGTTGTTACAGATGCCATTTACGAATTAATCGGTGATGATGATGCAATTGCTGGAGAAGCACTTGATACAGCAACGTCACAAAAGATGGCGGGCACGGAAGCCTTTTATGCAGCAGCATTATTAGTCCCGATCATCATTTTGATTCTTGTACTCTCTACGACATCGTGGATTGAGCCTGTGTTCTTCTTAACAGCGATTGGAGTTTCTGTACTAATTAACCTAGGAACGAATATTTTTATAGGCGAAGTGTCATTCGTTACACAATCTGTTGCTCCAATTTTACAGCTTGCGGTATCTCTAGATTATGCAATATTTCTTCTTCATAGTTTTTCAGATTATAGGAAGAAAACAAATAATCCAGGAGAAGCGATGCAACTGGCGATGAAAAAATCATTCCCAGCTATTACAGCAAGCGCGGCAACAACATTCTTTGGCTTTACAGCACTTATGTTAATGCAATTTGAAATTGGTGCAGACCTAGGATTAAATCTTGTAAAAGGAATTCTACTAAGTTACATCAGTGTGATGGTGTTTTTACCAGCTTTAACGTTATGTTTCTTCAAATGGATGGATAAAACACAACATAGAAACTTTGTTTCAAGCTTTAAAGGTATTGGCAAAAACATGGTTAATATTAAAATTCCTAGTTTACTCATTGTCTTTGCTATTCTAATTCCAAGCTTTTTAGCACAAAGTAACACAAACTTTACGTATGGCCTCGGTGACCAACCAGAAACTACACGTGCCGGTATTGATATTATCAAAATTGAAGAAGCCTTTGGTGAATTAACACCGATTGTGATTTTAGTACCTAAAGGAGATTTAGTTAAAGAAACAGAACTAGTTCAAGAACTGAAGGAGTTAGAACACGTTACTAGTGTCATATCTTATGTAAATACAGTTGGGACAGTTATCCCACCAGAATATCTTGAGGAAGACATTACAAGTGAATTCTTCTCGGAAAACTATAGCCGAATCATTCTTCATACGAATACAGCAAAAGAAGGTGAGATACCTTTTGCTCTGGTCGATACGGTACAGAAAAAAGCAGCTAGTTATTATGGTGATGACGCCTTTACTCTCGGGGAAAGCGTTACATTGTATGATATAAAAAATACAGTCATGAGAGATAACACTGTAGTAAATATTATGACCGTCGTAACAATCGCAACCGTTTTAATAATTACATTCAAATCAATTTCAATTCCATTAGTTTTACTTATTACGATTCAAGCCGCTGTTTGGATCAATTTATCAATACCGTACTTTACCGACACCTCCCTCGTATTTGTAGGGTATCTCATTATAAGTACTGTACAATTAGCAGCAACAGTAGATTACGCTATTTTACTAACTGAAACTTACAAAGAAAAACGGAAAGAAATGCCTGCTGTAAAGGCAATTAAGAAAACATTAGATGAAAAAACGTTTTCTATTTCTATCTCTGCTGCAATCCTTTCAAGCATTGGCTTTATCTTATGGTTCACCTCTACAAATCCAATTGTTTCATCTATTGGGTTATTGCTTGGAAGAGGCGCATTACTAGCGTTTGTAATGGTCGTATGTTTCTTACCAGCATTACTACTGATATTAGATAAATTTATTAGTAAAACTACCTATAAAGCAAACTTCTATGATGAGGAGAAATGATTATGAGAAAAAAACAATTACTATTAATTGTTCTTGCTTTACTATTAATCTTACCTTCTTTTCTTGTTGGTGCTGCCCCTAATAATAGTTCAGTCTCTGAAAAATCGGAAACTAAGAATGTAGATGGGACACTAGCCTCTAAGGATGAGGTCGTATATGCAAATTTAAGCGCTAATGGAAACCTCGAAGAAATATATGTAGTGAATACGTTAGATGTTACAAAAGCAGGTACCATTATAGATTATGGCAAGTATAGCAGTATAAAAAATCTAACAAATCTTTCTGAAATCGAACAAACTGATCAAACTATCCGTATCAATGCTTCTGAAGGGAAGTTTTATTATCAAGGGAACATAAAAGACGAAAATGAACTACCTTGGGACTTTTCCATCTCCTTTACGTTAGATGGAGATGAAATTGCACCTGAGGAGCTTGTAGGGAAAGACGGACACGTTGGAATTAGTATCGACACAACTCCGAATGAAAATGGAGAATTAGCTTTCTTTGAAAATTATCTATTACAAGTCTCTCTCCTACTTGATCCTGAAATTTATAGCAACATTGAAATATCTGACGGGATGATCGCAAACGTAGGGAAAAACAAGCAAATTACATTTACTATTATGCCCGAACAAACAGGTGAGCTTAGCCTAAAGGCTGATGTTATCGACTTTGAACTTGAAAGTATTGAAATCGCAGCAATTCCTTCATCGATGTCAATTGATACACCTGATATTGATGAAATGACTGATGATATTAAGACCCTAACAAATGCAATCGAAGAGATAAACAATGGTGTTGCCGAATTAAGTAGTGGAGTTATTGAATTAAACAACGGAGTAAGTAGCTTACGTAACGGTTCTGAACAATACAATAATGGTATGGCTGATATAAATAATGCATCCTCTGAGCTTGTTCAAGCATCTAGTTCGATTGAAAAAGCGCTTGCAGAAATTAATAACAATCTGAATGTTTCAGGTGAAATGAATTTCGGTGAATTACACGAACTACCAAATGGATTAACACAAATAGCAAATGGTTTAAATCAAACAGCCAATGGTTTGACAGCTTTAAGAGAAAACTACCTAGTAGCATACAACACGCTACAGGAAGCAATAATAGCTATTCCCGACTATCAAATTACAGAAACTGAAATACAAGAATTATATATGAGTGGCACTAATAGTGCAGTTATAGATAGATTAGTCCAAACATATTCTGCTGCCCAAACTGCCAAAGGTACATTCTCAAGCGTAAAAACTGGCTTCGATGCAGTCGATGTGACATTAAAGGAAGTAAGTAGCTCAATCAGTGAAATGGCTAGTACCCTTTCTTCCATTGCCAGCGATCTTTCTACATCACTAGAAAATATGGATGACCTAAACGCATTAAATCAATTGCAAGATGGTTTGACGACATTGCATACTAACTATGAAGGGTTTCATTCAGGGCTAGTAAGCTATACAGAAGGTATCAGCCAATTATCAAACTCATATAATGAAATTCACTCAGGAATTGTTGAGATATCAAATGGTACTGGTGAATTAAAAAGTGGAGTGGCAGAGCTTCATAATGGCACAAATGACTTAACTGAAGCAACTAATGATTTACCTGACCAAATGCAAGAAGAAATCGACAATATGATTGCTGAATATGATAAATCTGATTTTGAAGCAGTATCCTTTGTTTCTTCTTCTAACAACGATAAAATCAATGCTGTACAATTCATCATCAAAACATCAAGCATTAAGAAAGAAAAAGTTGATACAAGTGAAGAACATGTAGCAGAAGAAAAAACATTCTGGACTCGCCTAGTTGATTTATTTACTAGAAATTAACCTTGAATTTTAAAATAGTGAACTTCAGTTTTAAATGAAGTTCACTATTTTTATGCCTGAGAAGTAAAAATTAACTCCACAAATAGCTAAAGGGTTGTGCCTAGTTAGCACGACCCTTTAGTTACTATGTGAAGAAAGTTTCTCATCCAACACATTTTTTCATTTAGTTGTTTTTAATTTCTAACGCACGGTCATACATTTCTTGAGCTGGTACACCTTGTGCTTCCATATCTGCAATCCACCCATCAATAATCGGTTGGAAAGCTTCTTCCCAAGCAGCTAACTTTTCACCTTCTAGCTCAATGAATTCAACGCCACTTCCAATTCCAGCTTCATATCCTTTTTCAATTCCTCCGTCAAATACTCTTCCAGCATGCATGGACATTTCTAATTGTGTTAAATTATCTAGAATTTCTCTATCAGAATCTGAAAGACTATTGTAAACATCTGTGTTTATAGTAGCAAAGAAAGGTGTTGCAGAGAAGTTCCCCATTGTTACATATTTTACAACCTCATGGAAGCTGTAATCTGCAAGTTGAGAAGATGGAACCATAGCTGCGTCAACTGCTCCTCTTTCTAATGCTTCAAATACTTCACCCATAGGCATTGTTACCGGTGTTGCCCCTAATGCTTCTAACATTTGAGCTCCTGCTGGTGAAGGTGTACGTACACGTAAACCTCTTAAATCTTCAGGTGTTTCAATTTTTTTGTTAGGACTTAAAAGTTGAGCCGGTTCAGCAGTGAATAAGAATAATGGAGTTGTTTCACCATGCTCTTCTTTTAACACGTCAAACTCTTCATATAATGTCCAGAAAATTTCTCCACCCTTTTCAGCAGATTGTACTAAGAAAGGTAAATCAATAATTGTTGAAATCGGAAACCTACCAGCTGAATAAGCATGTACACTCAGTGCAATATCAGCTTCACCAGTTACTGCCATATCATAATGTGCACCTGGTGCACCTAATTGGTTGTTATCGTAAATATCTGCAGTAATTCTTCCATTTGTTTGTTCACTTAATTCTTCAGCAAACGGTACTAGTACGCCCGTATGAATATCATGATTAGCCGGTAAAAAGTGCGAAATCATCAAGTTATGAGATTGTCCTTCATCTCCAGCCCCATTACTATCACTACCGTTATCGTTACTTGTTTCTGTTGAACCACATGCAGTAACAATTAGTAATAGAAAAGACAACGTTAAAGATAATACTAAATACTTTTTACTACTCATTTTTTACCTACCCCTTTTTATCTATCTGTATAAAAATTCTGACTACGTAGAATAATATATCATTTGTCGAATTATATTAAAAATATTTAAAATATTTGTTTTCTATACGAAAAAAGTATATGTTAGTATTAATCTAGGAAGAAGAGCTTAGTTTTAACAGATTTTATCTAGCATCTCCTTCTTTAATAAGTAAAAAAAGTAGAAATTAGACACTTATTAATATAACAATACATTCTTTTTTTACTTTTTCGGGAGGTTCTATTCTATGGATATTCGACAATTACGTTATTTTTCTGCAATAGCTGAAGAAGGTCAAATTACACGAGCAGCAAAAAAGCTTCATATCGCGCAACCTCCACTCAGTGCCCAGCTGAAATCATTAGAGCAAGAATTAGGTGTACTATTAGTTGAAAGAAATGGTAGAAATATAGTGTTAACAGAAGCTGGTAACAAATTGTATCAGAAGGCGAAGAGTATACTACAGCAAATGGATGAAACGATTTTAGAAATTAAGGAAATAGATGAAGGTTTAAAAGGAACACTGACAATCGGTTCTGTGAAGTCAGCTTTTTCATATATACCGAAAAGAATGCGATTGTTCCGTGAAGAGCACCCTTTTGTAAAATTTCATTTAAAAGAAGGAGATTCTTCTCGTTTAGCTGAGGAAATTATTAATAGGGAGATAGAGCTTGCGATCGTAAGACTTCCCCTTAATATGAATACATTTAATTACTTATTATTACCAACAGACACTTTCGTTCTAGCAGTTCCTGAAGAATGGAATTTACCTAGTACAATAAAAATGAAAGACATCTCTGAGATTCCGCTCATGTTATTACATCGAGTAAGTGGGACTGGACTTTATGAACTTGTTTTAGAAGAATGCAAAAAACATCAGGTTGAGCCAAATATTATTTGTGAATGCCCAGATGCAGCTATGCTACTATCTTTAGTTAAGGCGCGAGTAGGTGCTTCTTTACTACCAAAATCAACAATTCATACCTTGCCTCTAAATGGCATAAAACTAATAGATATTGAGGATACTAATTTAAAAACAGAAGCTGCTGTAATTTGGTTAAAAGATCGCTACTTAACAAAAAATGCTACACGTTTCCTTGAAACATTTAGAAACGTAGATTAATTCATACATGTGGGATGCGTTTCTCCTATTATAATACTTATTCATTTGCTTTACTTCTTTTCTATTATTCATTTTCAATAAGAACATCTACCCTATCTTCTTTGTTCTATCCATTAATATATGTTTATAAATATAGGTATAAGATATACTCATGACTTCATTTGTTAAGGAGGCTACATTGGACTAGTTTACTATCATCTTTAAACATAATTATTTACTCTATGAAAATTAGTAAATAATGTTTTAATTCTCAAGTCTTTTTTCTTTCAATTTAAGTACTAGTTTATTATAATTACAATATAATAATAATTATTGTTTTATAGTTTGTAAGTTTCTTACGCCTTAAGGCAAAATTATTTTCTACTTACCTTACACTGAAAGGGGAATTTAATATGGATACTAAAAACAATTCAAACGCTGGAGGCTGCCCGTTTAGTCACGGAGCCGCAACTAGTAACCAATCTAGTGGTACGACAAATAAAGACTGGTGGCCAAATCAGTTAAACTTAAATATTTTACATCAGCATGATAGAAAATCTAACCCTATGGGAGAAGACTTTGATTATACGGAAGAGTTTACTAAATTAGATTACGATGCACTTAAGCAGGACCTTCACGATTTAATGACAGATAGTCAAGACTGGTGGCCTGCTGATTACGGTCATTATGGTCCATTCTTTATCCGTATGGCATGGCATGCAGCAGGTACTTATCGTACAGGTGACGGCCGTGGTGGCGGTGGAACTGGTGCACAACGCTTTGCTCCACTTAATAGTTGGCCTGACAATGGTAACCTTGATAAAGCTCGTAGACTACTTTGGCCGATTAAGCAAAAGTATGGAAACAAAATTTCTTGGGCTGACTTACTCCTTCTAACAGGAAATGTTGCGATTGAATCAATGGGTGGCAAGACAGTTGGTTTCGGCGGAGGACGCGCAGACATTTGGCACCCTGAAGAGGACATCTACTGGGGTAATGAAACTGAATGGTTAGATGATAAACGTTATTCTGGCGATCGTGAACTTGAAAATCCACTTGCAGCTGTTCAAATGGGTCTTATCTATGTTAATCCAGAAGGCCCTAACGGTAATCCTGATCCCCTTGCAAGTGCAAAAGATATTCGCGAAACGTTTGCCCGTATGGGAATGAATGATGAAGAAACAGTTGCACTAACTGCAGGTGGGCATACTTTCGGTAAGGCTCATGGTGCAGGAGATGCTGCTCATGTTGGTCCAGAACCAGAAGCTGCTCCTCTTGAAGCACAAGGCTTCGGTTGGGAAAGCACACACGGTAGCGGTAAAGGCCGTGACACAATCACTAGCGGAATTGAAGGAGCTTGGACTGCTAACCCGACACAATGGGATAATGGTTACTTTGATTTATTGTTTGGATATCAATGGTGGCTTACAAAGAGTCCAGCAGGTGCCTATCAGTGGCTTGCAGTAAATCCTGATGAAAAAGATCTTGCACCCGATGCAGAAGATCCATCCGTTCGTGTTCCGACTATGATGACGACAGCGGATATGGCATTACGTTATGACCCGGAATACGAAAAGATTTCTCGACGTTTCCATGAGAACCCAGAGGAGTTTAAAGATGTATTTGCTCGTGCATGGTTCAAACTATTACATCGTGACATGGGTCCTCGTGAAAGATATCTAGGGCCAGAAGTTCCAGAAGAAGATTTTATCTGGCAAGATCCTATACCAACTGTTGATTATGTATTATCAGATGCAGAAGCAAATGAGCTTAAAGAAAAAATCTTAAACTCAGGACTTTCTGTCAGCGAGTTAGTGTCTACTGCTTGGGCTTCTGCTAGTACGTTCCGTGGTTCAGATATGCGTGGTGGTGCGAATGGTGCCCGCATCCGTCTTGCTCCACAAAAGGACTGGGAAGTTAATCAGCCGGATCAACTTTCAAAAGTACTCACTGTACTAGAAGATATTCAAAAATCTCTAGATAAGAAAGTAAGCTTGGCTGACTTAATTGTTCTAGGAGGTAGTGCCGCAGTTGAAAAAGCAGCACTTGACGCAGGCTTTGATGTAACTGTTCCATTTGCTCCTGGACGTGGGGATGCTACTCAAGAACAAACTGATGCAGAAAGCTTTGACGTACTAGAACCTGTCGCTGATGGATTCCGCAACTATCAGAAAAAGCAGTATAGTGTAAGTGCAGAAGAACTACTAGTAGACAAGGCACAACTACTAAACCTTACTGCACCAGAAATGACTGCACTTATTGGTGGTATGCGTGTTCTAGGTACTAACTACGGTGATACACAACACGGTGTATTCACAGAACGTGTAGGCACACTTTCTAATGACTTCTTTGTTAACTTGCTTGATATGGGTATAGCTTGGAAGCCTGTAGACGCTAACGTTTACGAAGGACGTGACCGTAAGACTGGAGAAGTCGTGCGAACGGCAACTAGAGTTGACCTAGTGTTCGGTTCAAACTCCGTACTACGTGCGCTTGCAGAGGTTTATGCTCAAGACGATAACAAAGGTAAATTTGTAAGTGACTTTATCGCTGCCTGGGTTAAGGTAATGAACGCAGACCGCTTCGCCCTTACTTCTGACCTTAAAAAATCTCAACTAACAGGTAATTAATTGTACGAGGTAACCGCCATCATATTGATGGCGGTTTTTCTTTCAATAATATAAAAAAGAAGTCCATTAATGAGCCGACTGAAAAAGTGTGAACTTCACTTTTCCAATCGGTTTTAAGTAATGTGCGGAACCGTTGCCTCTTTTAAAAAGCCTGCTATGAGTTAAACCGACTCATAGCAGGCTTGCAACGTGTGGAGCCATTACTTCTTCTTGAATACTCTACCTTGGACTTTTTCAATGCTCTCCATTAATTGAACTCCTTTTCGGTAATTAGTAAATTCACTTCAAGCATTCTTCCAATTTATTTTATATTCACTTTTATTACAAAATCAAAAAGTTAATGAACTGTCATTAGATTTATTATCTCAAAAGGGATCAAGAATAATAAAAGCTTAAGATAATAAGGATTTTCCTTATTATCTCAAGCTATAAAATCAATCCGAAAATTTTAATGGTGATAATGCTTTTGTTTCATCAATAAACACAAAAGCATTGTAACGCTCAGACATTTGTGAAGGAACATAGTTACCATAATGTTCAAATTCAGGATGATAAATAACCCCAATCGCTCTATGCCCAATCGTTTCATTAAACTCACCTTTGTTATCTTGATCAAACAGCAGGATACAGTTTCCATTGTTGGCTTTATGAAGGTAAGCTTCAAAGCTTTCATCATGAGCTTCAGGAACGGTCATTATTTCATAGGAATGCCCCCATTTTGTTGAAGCTATGACCGTTCCTTGGTAAGTACCAAACCCAATCGCATAAACCTTATTTTCTCCAAACTTTTCTCTAGATAGTTGTCCTACATTCACAAGCCCTTCCTTATTCATATCGGTTGCCCTAGCATCACCGATATGTGTATTATGTTCCCATACAACACCTTTGGCTTTTTCACCATAGTAGTTAGAGATATATTTTAGGACCTCTACCATATGGTGATCACGTATATTCCAGGATTCATTATCATTGGTAATCATAGTGTGATAATAGTGCTCAGCATTAGATGTAACGAGAGTATTTACCGCTAAATTTAATGAATCTTCATCATTATATTGAACCCGGTTATGTAGTACGGATTGTAATAGCTTTGAAACTTCCTCCATACAATCCTCCCCATAGAGAGCTGCCGATAGACCGTATTGTTCTGGCTTCCGGTGAAAAGGCTCAAAGCACTCAAAGGCGGCTTTAGCTTTATCCAGTATAGGGGATTCTGTTTGTTCTAAGTGCTGAATGACTGTTTCCATAGACTCCCAAAGACTATAAACATCGATACCGTAAAAACCAACTTTTACTTTCTGGGTCTGGTTATACGATTTAAGCCATTCAATCAGTTCTATCATTTCGGTATTAGCCCACATCCAGGAAGGCCAACGGTTGAAACTAGTTTGTAATAACTCTTTTGCACTGGAGTATGAGTTTTCATACCCCTTAATATAACAGTTTACCTCAAAGCACGCAGGCCAATCACCTTCAACAGCAATAAAATTGAACCCCTTTTCCTGAATCAGTATTTTTGTTAGTTCAGCTCGTGTTGTATAAAACTCACTAGTCCCATGAGTTGCTTCTCCTAATAATGCATAATTAACTTCCCCCACAGCTTCGATAAGTGGGCGTATATGATTATTTTCCTCATAGGGCAATGAGTACTTTTTTATATTTTCTATTAAATTTTTTGTTATGAACATGGTCATCCTCCTAATAAAACTAACCACTTAATTTTTGATTGATAATTTTAATTTCTCCAAGGAGTAATAGAATTATGACCTTTGGTTCCAGGAAAAAACGTGTTGTTTTTTTAAAAAACGGGGAAAAGAGCGGAGAAAATGTAACTTGGGAAACATTTATTTATTTACTTTCTTGTTTATACTAATGTTTCCGTAGTTTGCATAGCTGCAAGTTCTTAGTCTTGTTCCCACCCTTTGACGACCAGCTTTGAATAAAATAAGTACACATAAGTTGATGCGATTCATTTTTTCTCTAACTTTTTGAGAGTTACATCATTTCACTGTCCTCATCGCATCAACATTCTTTTTCAAAGTTATCAAGCAATGCACGCACTTCATCTGTTGATTTAGTGTTCATCAATTGATTTCTTAATTGACCAGCTCCATGAAATCCTTTGACATAAATTTTGAAAAAGCGATGAAGTCCAGTGATTGAACGTGGCAGTACTTCCGCATATTGGTCTTGAAGATCAAGCTGCAGTCTTAATAAATCAAGGTATTCTTTGCTGCTATGCTCTTGGGGATCTTTTTCAAAAGCAAACGGATTTTTAAAAATACCTCGCCCGATCATAACGCCATCAATACCATATTGTTCAGCTAGTTGCAGCCCAGTTTGACGGTCAGGAATGTCTCCATTGATTGTTAACAGTGTATTGGGTGCAATACGATCACGTAATTCTTTAATTTGTGGAATTAGCTCCCAATGCGCATCTACTTGGCTCATTTCCTTTCTTGTACGTAAATGAATAGAAAGGTTCGCAATATCCTGTTTTAAAATATGCGTTAACCACTCCTCCCACTCATTTACATCCGTAAAGCCAAGTCGTGTTTTCACGCTGACAGGCAGTCCTCCTGCTTTTGCTGCTTGAATAAGTTCTGCCGCAACGTCTGGAAGCAGAATAAGGCCACTACCCTTCCCTCTCGATGCCACATTCGGTACAGGGCAGCCCATATTAATATCTATGCCTTTAAATCCTAGCTCTGCCATACCAATACTCATTTGACGGAAATGTTCAGGATTATCTCCCCAAATATGTGCCACCATTGGCTGTTCATCCTCTGTAAAAGTCAAACGACCACGCACGCTTTCCATACCCTCTGGATGACAATAGCTATCCGAGTTCGTAAACTCTGTGAAAAATACATCAGGTCGACCGGCTGCACTTACTACGTGGCGAAAAACAACATCTGTTACATCTTCCATGGGTGCAAGTACAAAAAATGGTCGTGGTAATTCACGCCAAAAATTATCTATCATTTCAAACTCAAATCCTCTCATCATGGATAAATCTCCTAAATCTTAGTTAAAAAGGTAAAGTCAAATATTACTTCTTTTACACTTATATTATGCTTAATAATTTATTATCAAACACAACTACATTTGGACATTTATATCTTTTGAAAATCAGCAATATTTATTTTAACGAAGGTGGGGCTTGAATGGTACTTTTATACACAAAAAGCAGGTGGTATAGATCTTTCTATATCAACTGCATTTCTATTATACCAACTCCAACCGAGCTAAACACTCTACGTGTCCCGTATACAAAACATTACCTTCTAACCCTTAGATTCTGGATAAAAAAGCTCTTTACGTAGAGTCACATCCCGATGTTTCAATGATTCTCCCATAAAACGCAACCAAATTCGTCATCTGCCATAACACCATGTGTTTTACGGACAATAGCCCAGCGATTATAGCTATTTAAACCAAGGGATGCGAGTAATTCATCCGCATTCACTCTTGTTTCTGGAAACACACGCCACTTAAGCCCTTTTTCTAATTCTATTTTCGTAATATCGGTAACTAGTTTATTAAGTTACTTCCTTATTTGAAAAAGAGCCCGAACGGGGCTCTTTTTCAAATAAATCAATTAGTTCTCAAGTTCGATCAACGCGACATTTTCTATGTGAGCCGTATGTGGAAACATATCCACCGGCTGTACATACTTCACCTTAAATCCTGCTTTCATCAACTGCTCACAGTCCTTTGCAAGTGTCGAAGGGTTACAGGAAACGTATACTAGTCGTTTGGGTTTTGCTTGGATAATTGATTTTAATAGCTTGTCGTCGCATCCTGTTCTTGGCGGGTCGACTACGATTACATCTGGTTTCCAGCCTTCTTCATTTATCCACTTTGGTAGCAACTTTTCTGCTTTTCCTACTACATAAGAAGCGTGTTCGAAGCCATGTCTTTTAGCATTTTTCTCTGCGTCTTCAATTGATTCAGCAATGACGTCCATTCCTCTGATTTCTGCTGCTTGTGGTGCAAGCCATAGACCAATTGTTCCAACTCCACAGTAAGCGTCTACTACTTTTTCTGTTCCTGTTAACTGAGCAGCTTTTTTCACTTCATCATAGAGCTTGACCGTCTGTACTGGATTAAGCTGAAAAAACGCTCGTGCCGAGAGCTCAAACGATAAATCACCTAACGTTTCTTGAATAACCTCTGCTCCGTGAAGGTGGATCGTTTCGTTTCCGAAAATGAGGGATGTTTTTTCTCCGTTTACATTTTGGAGAATCGATGTAACTTCAGGAATCCGTTTTTTTAGTTCTGCCACTAGTAGTTCTTTTCGAGGGATTTCCTCTTGGGATGTTACTAGCACTAATTGAATTTCTCCTGTTGCAAAAGCAACTCTTGTCACAATCGTTCGGATTAATCCTCTTCGTCTTCGTTCGTTATATATCGATAGGTTTAAATCCTCTAATATAGTCTTTACCTTTTGTGTAACTTGGTTCGTATTCGGATGTTGAATTGAACAGTCTGATATGTCCACTAACTTATGCGAATTAAGACCATATAATCCAGCTAATACCTTCTCTTTATTCTTACCTACTTGAAGCTGGCTTTTGTTTCGATAATGCCATGGTTCTTCCATTCCTATTGTTTGTTTTAACGGAAACTTGTCCCCTTTTAGTGAGGAGTGGCGTTCAAATGCTTGCTGTACAATGTCCTTCTTTTCCCTTAATTGTGCTTCGTAGCTCATATGCTGTAATTGACAGCCACCGCATTGTTCATAGACTGGACAGGTAGGCTTTATTCGGTCAGGTGATTTCTTTCGTATTTTGTTGATCTTTGCTTCAGCAAACTTCGGGTTTACCTTTGTTACTTCTGCTACTACTTCCTCATTCGGTAGTGCCCCTGGTACGAAGACAACCTGTCTTTTGAAGTAGCCAACTCCCTCACCGTTGATACCGAGCCTCTTAATTGTCAGTGGAAACTTCTGCCCGATTTCCATCTTTATTGTTTGATTTTCCTTATTTTGATGCCTATTATTCGACCTTTTCATGTCTTCAACTCCGTACAATTGGTTTACCTGACTATTATAGCATGATGCTATCTCAAATTCCTAAACTTACTAGCTCAATAAGGCGTTGCAATCTGCTAAAATAATAACAGTAAGAAAAGCGAAGGAGAGATTTTATGTCGATACCAACAGATGTTGCTTCATTACAAATTATGGCCCAAGTTTTCAAGAAGGAGAACACTCAATCTATTTTTGATAAAACAGTTGAAAGTCTAGTAGCTGAAGTTCCGTACATAGACTGGGTTGGGATTTACCTTTTAGAGGAATCAGATAGTAAGTTAGTTGCTGCTTCTGATTTTGATAAAGATTTACAGTGGGAGTGTAATGGGGAGTTAAAGTTCCCAATTACCAATTCAGTTGACGAACAAATTGGATTAATGGTTGTTAGAAGTAAGCAACCAATTGCATTTGATGTAACTGACGTTAGTACGTTGGAAACAATCTCAAAGGCGATTGGCGAACAAAGCTTTGCAAACTAATCGTTAGATAATATAGAGGTTGTTCCAAAGGCGTAGATTGCCCCTTGGAACTGCCTCTTTTTATTTATCCTCTTCAGAAAGACCATTCACAAAGTCTCCTACCATTAACTCATCAAGGCTTTTAAATACATACCCTTGCTTACGGCATTCATCGATGACTCTTCCAAGAGCCTCAGCATTATCCCTTGATACTGAATGAAGGAGCATAACTGCACCGGGGTGAATACGCTTCATAATTTGGTCATAAGCATAGTTGGCACCCTTCTGTTTATCTACTTCCCAATCCTTATAAGCCATAGACCAAAAAACATTTGTGTATCCAAGCTTTCTTGATAAGGCAAGAGACTTATCACTAAAAGTCCCTCTTGGCGGTCTTAAGTAATTCATTTCCTTAACGCCAGTTAACTCTGTGAACTCATTCTTTAAGTTATTCAATTCTCTCTTGAGACGGTCATCATCTACTGCTGGAAGACTTGGATGATGATACGAATGATTGCCGACGATATGACCTTCGTTTACCATACGCATCACTAAGTCTTGCTCAGTACTTAAGAAATGTCCTGTTATAAAAAAGGCTCCAGCAACCTTTTTCTCCTTTAATACATCTAATACTTGATTTGTATAGCCATTTTCATAACCATTATCAAATGTTAGGTATAACTCTTTTTTATTTATATCACCAATGAAAACCCCATTATGCTTATTAAGCAATTCTAAATAATGCGGCTCTGTTGTAACTGGTTTATTATCTTTTTCCGGCTTATAATTCCAGCTATATTCTTTAGTCTCATATGCTGCCTCTACGCCCTGCATTGATACTAGTGTTGTAACGAATACAACAATAAAAGCCATCAAAATAAAACGATATTTTCCCATGCATTTCAAACTCCCTTACTCATTATTTGAGATTGGTTTCTACCCATAGTTAAAACATGATTTTATTTATAGTCTTTCAAAAAAGATGGGAAATATCCTACATTTTCAATTAGAAAAATAAACCATCGTGGCTTTCTAAATAAGTCGTAACAATCGGCGTAGCAATAATTTTTGTTAATAACTCTTTATCTACCTTTTCCCGGTTTATGTCTATTATGTCACCATGAAAATTGCTAAAACGCTCTAACGCTTCTGTTGGGATACCGCCAATGCGTATAAAAAGTAGAAAATCATTATTTCTGTCTGTTACTGTTACTTCTCCTACTGTAGTTGCATTTACAACTGCAATCAGTTCGTCATCTTTTCCATAGATGTGGAGCATATTTTTCGTCCAAGATTTTTCTCGCTTGTAATAAGACAACAATGTACCATGACTATCAAAGACTCCAAAGCCTTTTTTTATTCCTCCGTGCTTTGAAATTATATAATGTTCATCTCCAATTACAAAATCAAACTGCTGTGGAAGAACATTAGCTACATGAACAAGGTTATAAAGAAGCCTCGTTAGCATTTGGCCAAATGTTATCTGTTCTCGTCCTCGTGCAAGTATCTCACCCTTGAGAGAATAATATGTATAGGTCTGCTTAATCCCAGGCTTTCGCCCAAACATCACACGGCGCTCATTATATATTGATTCCTCCATCCTTTTAATCCTCTCCTTTATTGTTCTAATTCTATAGTTCCCAAAGATTTTTTCCAATTTTCTATCTGTATCCATTACACATCCTCTAAGCCACATACCATCTTAAATTTCCAGTACTTACAAATCATCTTAAAACTGATTGAAACAAACACTTAAGAAAACAAACTATTGAGGGATTGGGTACATGAATAATTTTAAAGAAACAAATGACAGTGAACATTGGTTCTTACAATCCAGTGTAAAGTTAAAGTACAAGACATTTTTATTAATACTTTCTAGATGGATTTTATGGGGAAGTATTATCGGTTTAGTTATAGGCTCTACTACTGCTTTTCTATTAACAACAAACGATTTTCTCGGTGAGGTACGAGAGGACAATTTATGGCTAATTTGTTTTCTTCCTCTAGGGGGTATCGTCATAGGTTACATATATATGAATTACGGTAAAAACTCTGGATATGACTCTGCTAAAGGAAATAATCTCGTTATTGAAGGGGTTCATAATAAAGCTAAAGTTTTACGGAGAATGGGTCCTATCGTCTATTTAGGGACGTTTATTACAGTCTTATTTGGTGGGTCTACAGGAAGAGAAGGGGCCGCAATCCAAATGGGAGGCAGTGTAGCGGAGGCAGTGAACCGATTCTTTAAAGTAAATATATTCGATAAGAAAATTTTACTAATGAGTGGTATAAGTGCTGGTTTTGGAGCAGCATTTGGTACACCGATTACTGGGGCTATTTTTGGAATGGAAATGTCCGCATTAGGTAAAATGAAATACGAAGCATTTGTCCCCTGTCTTGTATCAAGTTTTGTCGGTCATTATATTGCTACAGTAGCATGGGGAATTGAACATGAAGAGTTTATTCTACAGACAGTACCAGAGCTATCCTTACTTGTGTTTATAAAAGTAATCATTTTATCCATTATTTTTAGTCTTGTAAGTGTTTTATATTGTCAATTAAGACACGGTATTCAAAGGGTTTCTGAAAAATATTCTAACAAGAATCATATGTTAAGAGCCTTTGTTGGAGGAATTATCATTGTCGCATTAACTTTTATCATAGGTTCCACAGAATATAATGGTCGTAGTTTAGATATGCTTGAACATTCCTTTTCAGAAAATGTCCCCCCCTTTGCTTTTCTAGCCAAACTCGTATTAACAGCAGTTACACTAGGTACAGGATTTGTCGGTGGGGAAGCCATTCCTCTGTTTTTCATTGGAGCAACTTTAGGTAATACTTTATACAATACAATATTTGATTTACCTTTGTCTTTTCTTGCTGCATTAGGACTTATTGCTATATTTTGTGGTGGTGCTAATACTCCAATAGCTGCCTTTCTGTTAAGTGTTGAAATGTTTGATGGAAAAGGGATTGAATATTTCTTCGTTGCATGTCTAGTTAGTTATATCATTTCAGGGCATCATGGACTATGGCCTGCTCAGACAATCTATGAGCCAAAAAGCAGGTTATATAATATAGCGAATGAAGAAACCATTGGAAACGTTGAAAAGAAGAAAGCATTAAGAAATCTTGTTTATCCCACTCCTATAAAAAAACGCTAGGGGCTTTAACAGAGGCCGCTGAAAAAGTGAAAATCACACTTTTTCAGCGGCCTTAATTTAACACCCTAGCGTTTATTCATTCACATTTAACTATAATTAAAATACACGCTCTTTGAATTGCTCAAGCTTTTCAAGAGATGATTTATCTACGTCAGCATGAAGGCTGTTTCCGTGAGAGTCCATTGTTACAATCGCAGCGAATCCTTCTACTTTTAGGTGCCACATTGCTTCTGGAATACCGAATTCCATTAGGTCTACTCCTTCTACCTTCTTAATACAGTCAGCATAGTACTGAGCTGCTCCACCTATAGCGTTTAGGTACACTCCACCATGCTCTTCAAGAGCTTTAAGTGTTTTTGGACCCATTCCACCTTTACCGATAACAGCGCGGATACCAAACTTCTTCATAACATCACCTTGATAAGGCTCCTCACGAATACTTGTTGTTGGTCCCGCTGCTTTCACGTGCCATTCACCTTGCTCATCTTTCAGCATAACTGGTCCACAGTGATAGATGATTTGGCCATTAAGGTCGATTGGAGCATCATGGTCCATTAAATGATGGTGAATAGCATCACGACCTGTATGCATCATACCGTTAATAATAACAACGTCTCCTACTCTAAGGTCCCGAATTTGCTCTTCTGTTACAGGAGCTTCTAATACAACTTCACGAGAACCTTCACTACTTGCTGCTACTTCCGCTTCTGTTTCTTTACTAGCTACATTTAAGTCAACATCTTCTCCATCTTGGTATAACCATTCTGTCACTGCACCCGTTTCTGGGTTAATCTTCACTCCAAGACGACGGTATGCCCAGCAATTATATGCTACTGATACAAAGAAGCTTGCGGGAAGACGGTTCATAACACCAATTTTACAGCCAAGTAGAGTCGCTTCTCCACCAAAGCCCATTGTACCGATTCCTAATTTATCAGCGTTATCCATTACATAATCTTCAAGCTTACGTAAGTCTTCAATCGGATTAACGTCTTCAGTGGTACGGAATAATTGTTCTTTTGCTAGTGCTGAACTTGATGTACGATCTCCACCAATACCTACACCAATGAAACCTGCACTACAGCCTTGACCTTGTGCTTGGTATACAGAGTGCATGATACATTTACGAATACCATCAAGATCACGTCCTGCACGACCAAGCCCCTCTAACTCAGCTGGTAAACTATATTGGATATTTTTATTTTCACAACCTCCACCTTTTAAGATAAGGCGAGCGTCAATATAATCTTCTTCCCATTGTTCAAAATAAATCGCAGGTGTACCAGGTCCTAAGTTGTTTCCACTGTTTTCACCAGTTAATGAATCAACTGAGTTTGGACGTAATTTTCCATCCTTTGTTGCTTGTTCCATAGCTTCATAGATTGCTTTCTTCATTTCGATTTGATTCACGCCAACTGGTACTTTGAATTTAAATGTTGGCATACCTGTATCTTGACAGATTGGTGAAACATTTGTATCTGCCATTGTAATATTATCTGTAATCGTTGAAAGCGCTAATGCAGAACGTGTCCCTGCATTTTCTTTTGCCTTTGCTTTAACAATTGCACGACGAACATCTTTTGGTAGATTAGTAGATGTTTCAACGATCAGCTTGTACATACTCTCTCTTAAATTTTCCACTTCTCCCAACTCCCTTTTTTATAATAAAAAACCGGATAGTAAATATACACAATCTCTATTATATCGTTTGTCAAAACATTTCGAAAGAGCTTTTGAAAACGTAACCAGAAAATCTATTACCAATTGGTGTGGTTATTACATACTATATAAATTTTGTATGTCCATTTTCCCTTCTAAATGAGTACAGTTATTTATGTAATGAATGATTGGCTTTCTAGTAGGCTGCCACTCTATCAATGTCATACTCGTATTATCAATTTTAAATGGACGGTGATGTCGATACCATTCGTCCCCTAGCATTATATACATTAATAGAATACTAATTAATCCTCCATGTGAAACA
The DNA here is from genome assembly GCF_002335805.1 of Bacillus sp. FJAT-45350. Lineage (NCBI taxonomy): Bacteria > Bacillati > Bacillota > Bacilli > Caryophanales > Bacillaceae > Bacillus > Bacillus sp. FJAT-45350. The sequence goes on from NZ_NISU01000001.1 coordinate 2,859,622, forward strand.
ATTGCGACCTCTTGTCCTTGATGCTTCGAAAGCAGCTCAACGAGTATGTCTCTACAACGATATGTAATTTCTTCTATTGTTTCCGTACCTTGTACCCCAGATGTTAATATCGATGTTGCCTTCGTTTCTGGAAAGGCAACATGAATCTCATCTTTCGTTTTTCCCTCTAAAGGTCCTAACTTAATTTCTCTAATTTTACTCCACTTTTTTACTTCGGTAGATTGAAGGTCTGTAATTGAAACTGCTGTTTCATACGCTCTCGTTAAATCACTACTATAAATGGCATCAAAAGTGGTAGTTGAAAGGTAACTACCAACTAATTGAGCCTGCTTCTTTCCAGTCGGAGAAAGTTCAAAGTCCTGCCAACCTTGAATTTTGCCAAGACGGTTCCCCATTGATTCACCATGTCTTATGATATAGAGCTTCATGGTTCGTTCTCTCCCTACTCTGATTTACGACCTTCAAATTCTTTACACTTACCTTCTAATTCATCAAGCATTTCAATCATACGATCAATATCTTCAAGTTCAACTACTTCTGGATCAATCGCATCTAAAACATCGCCTAACATTTTCAAGCGTGTGTTCAAATATTTTATTTGGTCATCTTTATTATGAATTGGCTTACCCATGGTCTTGCTCCCTTCAGTTCATCCTTATTATTAGTAGTTCAATTCTAACATACCTTTTTTATTTCTTATTTAAAAATGCACACGTTTCTGAAAGAAAGTTCGTTCAATGTCCTCTTACGATTATTAACGAAATATTGCTCTAATATATCTACAATTTTTTCCTTATTCAAAACCATCCATTCTAACCTTCCATTATTTCCCTTACTATGAATCTCTTTTTCTTATGTTTAAATTACGATATGATTAAGAATAGTACTTCGATTAGACAAAAGGAGTTAACCTATTTTGATTAAGAATAAACAATTACCAATTACCCCTTCTCATGACCCTTGGGAAGCCTATATGGATATAAATGAATATGGTGAACTTCAGCTTTCCAATATTGAATTTACCACAACAACTCTTTGTAATATGAGGTGTGAGCATTGCGCAGTTGGTTATACCCTTCAAACGAAGGATCCTGAACCATTGCCTCTAGAGCTATTCATTAAACGCTTAGAAGAAATTCCTCATTTACGTGCATTAAGTATTACAGGGGGCGAGCCTATGTTATCTATGAAATCTATAGACAACTATGTCGTTCCATTATTGAAATATGCACATGAGCGAGGGATACGAACACAGATTAATTCAAACCTTACAGTAGAACTTGAAAGATACGCGAAGATTACCCCATATTTAGACGTTCTACATATCTCCCATAACTATGGAAGTGTAGATGATTTCTCTGAAATTGGTTTTGCGGTGATGGATAAGAAGCCAACTTTTGAGCAAAGAGCGAAATACTTTGAGAGAATGGTGGAAAACGCGAAAACACTTACAAGTGAAGGAATCATCATCTCTGCTGAAACGATGTTGAATAAGCGTACCCTTCCACACTTAGAACGTATACATGAACAGATTGTTGAAATGGGTTGTCAACGCCATGAGGTGCACCCTATGTACCCTAGTGATTTCGCAAGTCAACTAGAAGTTGCATCCCTGGAAGAGATTCGCTCAGGTATCGATCGTTTATTAAAATGTAGAAATGAAGATGTTTGGATGCTATTTGGTACACTTCCTTTTTATCCATGCAGTGATAACGAGGAAGATTTACAGCTATTCCAACGTCTATTGGATGCAAAGAATGTGACAGTTAGAAACGATCCAGATGGTCGCTCTAGACTAAACGTGAATATTTTTGATGGAGAAATCATCGTGACTGACTTTGGTGATACTCCACCACTCGGGAACGTTCAAGACACATCACTGATGACAGCTTATAAACGATGGATTGAATCTCCAATCGCTAAAGAATTAAGTTGTCATTGTCCTTCTGTAACTTGCTTAGGACCAAACATTCTTGTAAAAAATGCGTACTATCCTGAAATCGATTTTAAAAAACGTACATCTAAACTAAAATAACTGTGAGGGTGCCCCAAAAGGTATAGTTTCACCTTTTGGGGCACCCTCCTTTTACTAGCGAGGCTGGTTAGCAGATAAGAATCTAAATGACATATAATCCTGAACAGGAATCCATGCACCAATTCCTTGCTGTGTCACATTCTTAACTTCTAGATGTTGCTTACCACCTTTTATTGTAATATACACTTCTCCGTACGTAACTTTTCCTTTTTCGTTCGCAGCAGGTACATACCCATATAAGTAGCCTACATTTTTTGGAGCTACATTATATGAGTGGTCTTTTTTCGTTCCATGACCGATGATTGTTTCAAAGCCTAATGGAAGTCCGGTATTTTCAGCAGCTTTGATCATCATCATCTTTTTTACTGCTTCACTATTAGGAACTTTCGCTGTTAAATCACCAGATACTTTCTTTTGCTGTTCTTGAGTGTATTTAAGCTTTTGAGCACTATTTCCACCACGATTGTCAATATAGTTTGTATTCACCTTTTGATACTCCCAATTAACATTCGTTTCAGTTGAATCATAAGACAGAGGCCATTCGCCTAAATAAATAGATGCTTTAAAACCAAGAGCTAATTTTGAATTGCCGATGCTTGATTCATTAAGCAATCGAATAAGTTCAGGATTCTCAATTTTCACTTCAGATTCAGATAAAAGCTCCTCAGCTAAATCACTTGGTTTTAAATGCGGCAAGTCTTGGGTTGGGTTATGATACGTATTTTCCTTTGAGATATTTAATACATAGTCAGGAATCTTTGATCCCTTTTTCTCTTCTTTAGCATCCTCTTCAGCCAGTGTATGTAATGGCAAAAGAGTCAAAAACAATGCAAGCATAATAACGGACAACTTCTTCATGTTAATGCCTCCCTAAGTTCTGATTGTACATAATGTTATAGTTATGAGTAGTTTTTTCGAACTTTAGGGAAATTATCCGTATGTTTCACTTTCAAGAATGATTCTTTTTTGTTACGGTAATGATTAGTTGAATGAGGAATTAAATTTTGGATTATGAAAGGATGTAAAGCATGAACAAACAACGAATCTTATTTATAGGAGCAGGAAGAATGGCCGAGGCTATTTTTTCAGGCTTACTTAAAAACAAGACCAATATAGACAATATCATAATTTCAAATCAAAGTGACGAGCAACGCCTAATTGACATGAAAGGGAAATACGATGTAGACACTACTAGCGATTGGAAATCAGCAATCAATCATTCTGATGTTGTTGTGCTAGCTTGCCCACCTTCTGCACATGAAAGTGTTTTAAATGAAATGAAGTCTCTTGTGACTAATCAATTTATCATTACGGTAGCGGCAGGAATGGGTACAGAACGTCTAGAAGCTGCATTACCTGATGGAACCCCAGTTGCATGGGTCATGCCAAATACATCAGCTGAAATAGGAGAATCTATGTCTATCTATACTTATGGTCAACATGCTACAAACGAACACCGACAAATTCTCGAAATGATTCTTTCTTCTATTGGTACATATGAAGAGTGTAAAGAAGAGCAAGTCCATCTTTTAACAGCTATTACAGGTAGTGCACCGGCGTTTTTATATTCATTCTGTGAAGCGTTAGAAGCTGTGGCAGTTGAATACGGTATGACTGAAGAAAAGGCAAGAACACTAGTCTCGCAAATGGTATATGGTAGTGGCTCAATGCTAAAGAATGGTGGTAATCCATCAGTACTTCGTGAACAAGTCACTTCACCTGGTGGAGCAACTGCTGCTGGACTAGAGCAACTTAAAAATGGCAACTTTAATCAGCTGATAGTTGAAGCTGTTAAAGCAACAAATGCCCGTGCAAAGGAATTAGGAAAGGGAAGTTCAGAAGGTTAATCAACCTTTTGAACTTCCCTTTATCATTTGATCGTTATTACCTTACCTTCCACAAGATGTTCTATCTTTGGAAAGAAGAATTGAATTAATGGTCCAATGAGCAATGTAACTATGATCGTACCTATCCCAATCGGCCCTCCTACAAAGAAAGCTAAGACAAGGGCAACAAGTTCAGCCGTTGTTTTTGCGACCATTAATTTGAAACCAAAAAGCTTTTGAAGCGTAAACATAAACCCGTCAATTGGAATAACAGCAAATTTCCCTTGAAGATATGTCGCAATTCCAAGTCCCATTGTAACGACACCAATAAGTAAAATCGCTAGCTGAATCGCAAAACCCTCAAATCCAACATCTCGAAAAACAAACAAAAGCCAAAAATCAATGAAATAACCTAATAGAACAACTGTAATGATAGCCAAAAAGTCCGGCCTTGCTTTTTGTAGTATCGCATTGACAATAATAAGTATGATACCAACCAGGATAACCCAATTACCGACTGTCAACCCAGTAATACTAGCTAAACCAACACTTAGCGCATCCCAAGCACCTGTACCGAGCTGAGAAACGATTGTGAGTGTTATTCCTATAGCGAGAATAAATAAACCTAAAAGGTAACTTATTCCCCTTCTTATTTTAAGTTCCATTTATTAATAACTCCTTTAGCATAAACCATTTCTAAAAAAGGACAATCTCATTATATTATGGTGTAATTCTTTATAGAACATGTAAAAACATATTACTTTCCAAATCATTTTGAATATTTTTCTAATAAATTTGGAAATGTAAGACTTGAGAGAATGATAAGGAGGGATATGATTTGGACCTACACTTTATTTGGAAGGCAATTTTAATTGTGTTTGTTGGTATCACAATTTTGCGAATTGGAGGTAGGAAGTCAATTTCTCAATTAACTGTCTCTCAAACAGTTATCATGATTTCAATCGGGAATTTAATGATTCAGCCTGTTAGTAATCGGAATATATGGGTCACTTTTTTAATAGGCTTATTACTTGTACTTACACTAATATTTATTGAGTTTCTTCAATTAAAGTTTGATAAAGTTGAGAACTTTATGACCGGTAAATCAAATATTGTTATTGAAAATGGAAAAATAAACGTTGAAAATTTAAAAAAGATGAGACTAACAGTTGATCAACTGGAAGTACGTCTTCGTCAAGAGAATGTGCAGAGCATTCTCCATGTGAAATGGGCTACTATTGAACCTAGTGGACAGCTAGGGCTCATTTTATCAGAACCACAACAACCTGCTACTAAACAAGACATCCAAACACTAATTAATTATGTCCATATGAAAATTCCAGCTGGTGCCAAGCCTCCATCGATCGTCCAGCCCTCACAAGAAGATTTATTTATCGAAGTCCAACAGAAAAAAGACGCAAAACCTCATAAGGAATTTCTAGAATAAAAAAGTGTGTTTGAAAATGGAACGAACCTCTTTTTAAACACACTCCTTCTCATTTTTTCAATAATCTGCTTCTTGTCCCAATTACCATAAATATAATATAAAGCTAGTATTCCAGCTGATATAGCCATCATTGACAAGCCAGATGGAAGACCTAATTTAATAGTGCCCTTAGCTACTTCTTATTAAACAACAAAAAAACTGCTACAATAAGCAGTTTACATTATGTATCATAATTAGTTATATGGTGCGGGTGAAGGGACTTGAACCCCCACGTCATAAGACACTAGATCCTAAGTCTAGCGCGTCTGCCAATTCCGCCACACCCGCATTGAAATGGTGAGCCATGAAGGATTCGAACCTTCGACCCTCTGATTAAAAGTCAGATGCTCTACCAACTGAGCTAATGGCTCTTGAAGTTTAAACTGTAAGTAGTTCATGATGTTTACGGACGATGTTTCGCTCCGCAGCTTTTCTGTCTCTTCCTCTACTAGAGAAATGCTTCTATGTTTATCCGTCGAGACAACTCGTAAAATATTCTGAGAGGATTTGCTCGTAACTGAGCTAATGGCTCTTGAATCTAAAAAGAATGCCGGCAAGAGGACTTGAACCCCCAACCTACTGATTACAAGTCAGTTGCTCTACCAGTTGAGCTACACCGGCGTACTATGGTGGAGGATGACGGGATCGAACCGCCGACCCCCTGCTTGTAAGGCAGGTGCTCTCCCAGCTGAGCTAATCCTCCGAAGTATTGATGAAGTGAATCAGAGTAGATCCCTGTTTCTTTCTCTTCTAGTTTAACCAAGTTGTCTATGCGTCGAAACAACTCGTAAGATATTCCATGAAGTATTGCTCGTAGCTGAGCTAATCCTCCATATTTATGGTGACCCGTACGGGATTCGAACCCGTGTTACCGCCGTGAAAGGGCGGTGTCTTAACCGCTTGACCAACGGGCCATAAATGGCTCCACAGGTAGGACTCGAACCTACGACCGATCGGTTAACAGCCGATTGCTCTACCACTGAGCTACTGTGGAATACTAATACTTGTCCTATTTACTACCTGAATAAATGGTGGGCCTAAGTGGACTCGAACCACCGACCTCACGCTTATCAGGCGTGCGCTCTAACCAGCTGAGCTATAGGCCCATTTTAAAATGGTGCGCCCTGAGAGATTCGAACTCCCGACCTCTTGATTCGTAGTCAAGCACTCTATCCAGCTGAGCTAAGGGCGCAAATGATATTATAGCTTACTTAATGAAGTAAATCATGCTCCTGCGATTACTCGTCGCAAGCTAGCAACGAAGTAAACCAAGAGTAATAAGCTTTTGGTGCCGAGGGCCGGACTTGAACCGGCACGATAGTCACCTACCGCAGGATTTTAAGTCCTGTGTGTCTGCCAATTCCACCACCCCGGCAGGCAGTATAAAAGATAATGCTTGGAGGCGGCACCCGGATTTGAACCGGGGATAAGGGTTTTGCAGACCCGTGCCTTACCACTTGGCTATGCCGCCAAGAACTACATTATACTTTGTTTCTCTGGAGCGGAAGACGAGATTCGAACTCGCGACCCCCACCTTGGCAAGGTGGTGTTCTACCACTGAACTACTTCCGCTTATAAATGGCTGGGCTAGCTGGATTCGAACCAGCGCATGACGGAGTCAAAGTCCGTTGCCTTACCGCTTGGCTATAGCCCAATACTAGTTATTTAAATGGGGCGACTGATGGGAATCGAACCCACGAATGCCGGAGCCACAATCCGGTGCGTTAACCACTTCGCCACAACCGCCATAATTACATATATTATTGGCAGGGGCAGTAGGAATCGAACCCACACCGGAGGTTTTGGAGACCTCTGTTCTACCGTTAAACTATGCCCCTATTGAGTTAAATGGTGGAGGGGGACGGATTCGAACCGCCGAACCCTAAGGAGCGGATTTACAGTCCGCCGCGTTTAGCCACTTCGCTACCCCTCCATCATAAAAAAAGACAGAAAAAATGGTGGCTCAGGACGGAATCGAACCGCCGACACATGGATTTTCAGTCCATTGCTCTACCGACTGAGCTACTGAGCCATATCTGTATTAAAGAATTAAATGGCGGTCCGGACGGGACTCGAACCCGCGACCTCCTGCGTGACAGGCAGGCATTCTAACCAACTGAACTACCGGACCAGATAAATTTTAGTGAAATCGACGATGTAGGATTTGCTCCTGCGGTTACTCGTCGCAAAAAACTACAATGATGCTTAATCAGGAAGCTTACGTTTTTGGTTGCGGGGGACGGATTTGAACCGTCGACCTTCGGGTTATGAGCCCGACGAGCTACCAGACTGCTCCACCCCGCGTCGATATTATAGAGTACGGATGATGTAAATATCCGTAGCATTAACTGTTTCTTCCTCTACAAGCTAACTCATAGAAATTAATGCGTCGAAACAACTCATAGATATTTCATAGAAGTATCGTTCGTTGCTCCATCCCGCGTTAATAATAATTAAAAGATAAATGTGGCGGAGGAAGAGGGATTCGAACCCCCGCGCGGTTTAACCCGCCTGTCGGTTTTCAAGACCGATCCCTTCAGCCGGACTTGGGTATTCCTCCGCATTGTTAGATTGTACTAACGTATATAATTGGTGGAGCCTAGCGGGATCGAACCGCTGACCTCCTGCGTGCAAGGCAGGCGCTCTCCCAGCTGAGCTAAGGCCCCGATGTATTATTGATGATTAACCTTTGTAGACCCTGTTTCTTCCTCTGCAAGCAAGGCTTCGAAATTAATCCGTCGAAACAACTCGTAGCTTTACAGAAGAAGATTTGCTCGTAGCTGAGCTAAGGCCCCAAAATATAAACCTAGCAACGTCCTACTCTCGCAGGGGGAAGCCCCCAACTACCATCGGCGCTGAAGAGCTTAACTTCCGTGTTCGGCATGGGAACGGGTGTGGCCTCTTCGCCATCATCACTAAGTCAACCACTCTGTGATACTTCCTCGCAAGACTTGCGACGAGTAACCGCAGGAGCAGATTTCTTCGCTGAAATTGCTTTCAGCTGAGAGTTGTTCTCTCAAAACTAGATAGTGTTATATATGCAGGTCGTCGAATTCATTTCAACCTTAGAAAATTGGATAAGCCCTCGACCGATTAGTATCTCTCAGCTCCACATGTCACCATGCTTCCACCCGAGACCTATCAACCTCATCATCTCTAAGGGGTCTTACTTACTTAACGTAATGGGAAATCTCATCTTGAGGGGGGCTTCATGCTTAGATGCTTTCAGCACTTATCCCGTCCACACGTAGCTACCCAGCTATGCTCCTGGCGGAACAACTGGTACACCAGCGGTGTGTCCATCCCGGTCCTCTCGTACTAAGGACAGCTCCTCTCAAATTTCCTACGCCCGCGACGGATAGGGACCGAACTGTCTCACGACGTTCTGAACCCAGCTCGCGTACCGCTTTAATGGGCGAACAGCCCAACCCTTGGGACCTACTTCAGCCCCAGGATGCGATGAGCCGACATCGAGGTGCCAAACCTCCCCGTCGATGTGGACTCTTGGGGGAGATAAGCCTGTTATCCCCAGGGTAGCTTTTATCCGTTGAGCGATGGCCCTTCCATGCGGAACCACCGGATCACTAAGCCCGACTTTCGTCCCTGCTCGACTTGTAGGTCTCGCAGTCAAGCTCCCTTATGCCTTTGCACTCTACGAATGATTTCCAACCATTCTGAGGGAACCTTTGGGCGCCTCCGTTACTGTTTAGGAGGCGACCGCCCCAGTCAAACTGCCCACCTGACACTGTCCCCGAACCGGATCACGGTCCTAGGTTAGAATTTCAATACAGTCAGGGTAGTATCCCACCGACGCCTCCACCGAAGCTTGCGCTCCGGTTTCCAAGGCTCCTACCTATCCTGTACAAACTGTACCAAAATCCAATATCAAGCTACAGTAAAGCTCCATGGGGTCTTTCCGTCCTGTCGCGGGTAACCTGCATCTTCACAGGTAATATAATTTCACCGGGTCTCTCGTTGAGACAGTATCCAAGTCGTTACACCATTCGTGCGGGTCGGAACTTACCCGACAAGGAATTTCGCTACCTTAGGACCGTTATAGTTACGGCCGCCGTTTACTGGGGCTTCAATTCAAAGCTTCTCCCGAAGGATAACCTCTCCTCTTAACCTTCCAGCACCGGGCAGGTGTCAGCCCCTATACTTCGCCTTGCGGCTTCGCAGAGACCTGTGTTTTTGCTAAACAGTCGCTTGGATCTTTTCACTGCGGCTCTCTCGGGCTTGCACCCTAACAGAGCACCCCTTCTCCCGAAGTTACGGGGTCATTTTGCCGAGTTCCTTAACGAGAGTTCTCCCGAGCGTCTTAGAATTCTCTTCTCGCCTACCTGTGTCGGTTTGCGGTACGGGCACCTCTCACCTCGCTAGAGGCTTTTCTTGGCAGTGGAGGATCAGGAACTTCGCTACTATTATTTCGCTCGCCATCACAGCTCAGCCTTTACGATAAGCGGATTTTCCTACTTACCAGCCTAACTGCTTGGACGCACATATCCATCAGTGCGCTTACCCTACCTTACTGCGTCCCCCCATTACTCAAACGGTGAGGAGGTGGTACAGGAATATCAACCTGTTGTCCATCGCCTACGCCTTTCGGCCTCGGCTTAGGTCCCGACTTACCCTGAGCGGACGAGCCTTCCTCAGGAAACCTTGGGCTTTCGACGGAGGGGATTCTCACCCCTCTTTTCGCTACTCATACCGGCATTCTCACTTCTAAGCGCTCCACCAGTCCTCTCGGTCTGACTTCGCAGCACTTAGAACGCTCCCCTACCACTGACACCTAAGGTGTCAATCCATAGCTTCGGTGATACGTTTAGCCCCGGTACATTTTCGGCGCAGAGTCACTCGACCAGTGAGCTATTACGCACTCTTTAAATGGTGGCTGCTTCTAAGCCAACATCCTGGTTGTCTGTGCAACTCCACATCCTTTTCCACTTAACGTATACTTTGGGACCTTAGCTGATGGTCTGGGCTGTTTCCCTCTTGACTACGGATCTTAGCACTCGCAGTCTGACTCCCGAGGATAAGTATTTGGCATTCGGAGTTTGACTGAATTCGGTAATCCTGTGGGGACCCCTAGTCCAATCAGTGCTCTACCTCCAATACTCTCACCTCGAGGCTAGCCCTAAAGCTATTTCGGGGAGAACCAGCTATCTCCGAGTTCGATTGGCATTTCACCCCTACCCACACCTCATCCCCGCATTTTTCAACATGCGTGGGTTCGGGCCTCCATTCAGTGTTACCTGAACTTCACCCTGGACATGGGTAGATCACACGGTTTCGGGTCTACGACGGCGTACTGTAATCGCCCTATTCAGACTCGCTTTCGCTACGGCTCCGCATTATCTGCTTAACCTTGCACGACATCGTAACTCGCCGGTTCATTCTACAAAAGGCACGCCATCACCCGTAAATGGGCTCTGACTACTTGTAGGCACACGGTTTCAGGATCTGTTTCACTCCCCTCCCGGGGTGCTTTTCACCTTTCCCTCACGGTACTGGTTCACTATCGGTCACTAGGGAGTATTTAGCCTTGGGAGATGGTCCTCCCAGATTCCGACGGGGTTTCACGTGTCCCGCCGTACTCAGGATCCACTCTGGAGGAAACGAAGTTTCGACTACAGGGCTGTTACCTTGTTTCGCGGACCTTTCCAGGTCGCTTCATCTACTTCGTTTCTTTCTTACTCCGTATAGAGTGTCCTACAACCCCAAGAGGCAAGCCTCTTGGTTTGGGCTATATTCCGTTTCGCTCGCCGCTACTCAGGAAATCGCATTTGCTTTCTCTTCCTCTGGGTACTTAGATGTTTCAGTTCCCCAGGTCTACCTCCACATACCCTATGTATTCAGGTATGGGTACCATCCCATTACGGATGGTGGGTTCCCCCATTCGGAAATCTCCGGATCAAAGCTTACTTACAGCTCCCCGAAGCATATCGGTGTTCGTCCCGTCCTTCATCGGCTCCTAGTGCCAAGGCATCCACCGTGCGCCCTTTCTAGCTTAACCATGACAAAACATAATTGCTAATTGCAAATTACGAATTGCTAATTAAAACCTTAAAGGTTCGTCAGAGTGTAATCGCTAAGGCGATTACACTTAAATGAATTCTTGACTTCTCAAGTAAAACTCAATCGATAAACGATCAAATTATACTAGTTGCATATATAAATCACTATCTAGTTTTCAAAGAACAAGGCTACTACATTGAGTAGCTTCTTTGCTGCCTTGCGACGAGTAATCGCAGGAGCAAATGTTTTTGTTGAGAGATTTATTCTCTCAAAACTGAACGACAAAAGTCCGAAGCGTCGAACAACACATAATGTGAAGTCCGTCGACTAGAGTTAAATACTCCATAGAAAGGAGGTGATCCAGCCGCACCTTCCGATACGGCTACCTTGTTACGACTTCACCCCAATCATCTGTCCCACCTTAGGCGGCTGGCTCCAAAAGGTTACCCCACCGACTTCGGGTGTTACAAACTCTCGTGGTGTGACGGGCGGTGTGTACAAGGCCCGGGAACGTATTCACCGCGGCATGCTGATCCGCGATTACTAGCGATTCCGGCTTCATGTAGGCGAGTTGCAGCCTACAATCCGAACTGAGAATGGCTTTATGGGATTGGCTCAACCTCGCGGTTTCGCTGCCCTTTGTACCATCCATTGTAGCACGTGTGTAGCCCAGGTCATAAGGGGCATGATGATTTGACGTCATCCCCACCTTCCTCCGGTTTGTCACCGGCAGTCACCTTAGAGTGCCCAACTGAATGCTGGCAACTAAGATCAAGGGTTGCGCTCGTTGCGGGACTTAACCCAACATCTCACGACACGAGCTGACGACAACCATGCACCACCTGTCACTTTGTCCCCCGAAGGGGAAAGCCCTATCTCTAGGGTGGTCAAAGGATGTCAAGACCTGGTAAGGTTCTTCGCGTTGCTTCGAATTAAACCACATGCTCCACCGCTTGTGCGGGCCCCCGTCAATTCCTTTGAGTTTCAGCCTTGCGGCCGTACTCCCCAGGCGGAGTGCTTAATGTGTTAACTTCGGCACTAAGGGCATCGAAACCCCTAACACCTAGCACTCATCGTTTACGGCGTGGACTACCAGGGTATCTAATCCTGTTTGCTCCCCACGCTTTCGCGCCTCAGCGTCAGTTACAGACCAGAGAGTCGCCTTCGCCACTGGTGTTCCTCCACATATCTACGCATTTCACCGCTACACGTGGAATTCCACTCTCCTCTTCTGTACTCAAGTCTCCCAGTTTCCAATGACCCTCCACGGTTGAGCCGTGGGCTTTCACATCAGACTTAAAAGACCGCCTGCGCGCGCTTTACGCCCAATAATTCCGGACAACGCTTGCCACCTACGTATTACCGCGGCTGCTGGCACGTAGTTAGCCGTGGCTTTCTGGTTAGGTACCGTCAAGGTGCCGCCCTATTTGAACGGCACTTGTTCTTCCCTAACAACAGAGCTTTACGACCCGAAGGCCTTCATCGCTCACGCGGCGTTGCTCCGTCAGACTTTCGTCCATTGCGGAAGATTCCCTACTGCTGCCTCCCGTAGGAGTCTGGGCCGTGTCTCAGTCCCAGTGTGGCCGATCACCCTCTCAGGTCGGCTACGCATCGTCGCCTTGGTAAGCCACTACCTTACCAACTAGCTAATGCGCCGCAGGCCCATCTTGTAGTGTTAGCCGAGGCCAACTTTAAGATAACACGCATGCGCGAATTATCTAACATCCGGTATTAGCTCCGGTTTCCCGAAGTTATCCCAGTCTACAAGGCAGGTTGCCTACGTGTTACTCACCCGTCCGCCGCTAACGTCCGGGAGCAAGCTCCCTTCAGTCCGCTCGACTTGCATGTATTAGGCACGCCGCCAGCGTTCGTCCTGAGCCAGGATCAAACTCTCCGTAGAAAGTGTGATATAAGCTCACTGTCACAAACGTGACGTTTCGATTTTAAAAAATCGAGAAAATTAACGAGATGTGTTTACATCTCTTTTACGCTTGGCTTTTGTCTTGTTCAGTTTTCAAAGAACAAATAGTCACTTGTTTCAGCGACATTTACTACTATAACACCACCACAACTTAATGTCAACACTGCTAAAAAATTTTTTAAAAAAACAAAAGTTAGTATTATGTGAGCAATAAGAGCGACAACTTCTATAATTCTACACAGGAACAAATAATATGTCAATAACTTTTGTTATTTGTGCAAAGAAAAAAATTAAAAGGTTGTCACAGAAGCTAGACAACCTCTTTTTTCATAAATACATTATTACTCTTTTGTAGAGTAATATACGATCTATAAATTAAATCAATTACTCTTGTTGCGATCAGTTGACTCACAAGAGCATAAATAAAAATCATCCACCCTATCGTTACTGCAGTCCCTAGAAAAATCACTATATTTAATACAAATAACACTTTTCCAGGCATTACCCCAAACACTCTATGAACAACGTGGGCTATAATTGCTATACCTCCGGAAGAAGCCCCTTTACAAAATAACAGACCTACTCCTATTCCAAATATGCAGGCACCTATTATTAAATCTAACCACACATAAGAAAATGGATTATCCACTAAAGGAGATAATATAGATATTGTAAACGATGTAATGGTCACAGTAAAAATTGTCCGAAAGAAACTAGAAACGCCTAACCACTTTAATGAAAGGACTAATAATGTAAAGTTCAAAATCCAAAGTGTCCATTCATACCCAAGGCTATAATGGTACTCCATAAGAATAGCTACTCCTGCAGCTCCTCCTGAAGGAATAGCATGAGGAAATAGAAAAAGAGTCATAGCTATCCCCTGAAGGATTGCTCCAAAACTAAGCCATAAATATGAAGATAATTTTTCAATCATTCTTTTATTACTTCAAACGACTCTGTTACCTCAATACTATCTTTCACTGATTGAACCATTGAACAGTTCTTTCTCGTTACTTCTAATGATTTTTTAATTTTTTCTTCTGTCGTTTCAACACCTGATAAAATAAAGTGAAGATGGATACTTTTAATTTCCTGCGCACCTTCTGGATTACGAGCTACATCTGCAGTTACTTTAATATCGTTATACCCAATTCTCTTCTTATCTAAAACCTTCCTTAATACCCCTCCACTACATACCGCAACAGACGAAACTAAAAGTTGGTATGGACGGAAGCCGTATTCATCATTACCTGACACTTCTAACTCACCAAAGCCCACTTTTGTTGTGAAGCTATTTTCTTTCATTATAAATTCCATGTGTATACCTCCCTATTTCTTCTTTTATCTTTTTTACGCCTAATGTTCATTTTAACGACAATTTTGTATTTCGTCACGTTGTAATCTTTTTATGCTATACGATTTATTTCGCATTCCTAATATTCTTCTTGCATAATTTCTAACAAGCATTACAATATGTATTGAATTTGGCTGATTGGAGATGTGTTACATGGACACACAAATTCCGAAAGGGACAGAAAACAATCCAAAGTATCGATTTTTTATTTTAGTTACAATGGTAATGATTGCGGGCTTTTCTCAAGGTATGCTTCTACCTTTATTAGCAATCATGCTAGAGCAATTAGGAGTTTCTTCTTCTTTAAATGGTCTGAATGCCGCTGCACTTTATATTGGGATATTACTTGCCTCACCTTTTATTGAAAAACCAGTAAGAAAGTACGGTTACAAGCCCGTTATTACTATCGGATTAATTCTCATTACCTTATCTTTGTTTCTGTTTCCATTATGGCAAGTATTTTGGTTCTGGTTTATTTTACGAATCATTGTAGGTATTGGGGATAATATGATTCATTTCGCTACACAAGTATGGATAACATCAACAAGCCCAAGAGAAAAAAGAGGAAGAAATATTTCCTTATACGGTCTTGCATTTAGTCTAGGTTTTGCTATAGGGCCTACCATGACTCGGTTATTATCGATAAATGAATACTTACCATTTATCATTGCATCCGCTACTAGCTTCATCTCTTGGCTATTTGTATTGCGACTTAAAAATGAATGGCCAGAAAAGGAAATAGAAACAGCTACTAAAACTGGTACGTTAAAAAGATATAAACAAGTCATTTCACTTGCTTGGTTTGCCTTGTTACCAGGATTTTGTTTTGGCTATATAGAAGCGTCAATACACGGAAATTTCCCTGTATACGCTTTACGTTCCGGTATGACAATTGATATGGTTACAATCTTATTACCCGCATTTGTTATCGGAGGATTGATTACTAAACTCCCTTTAGGTCTATTAAGTGATAGGCTCGGCAGAAGGAAAGTTCTACTAACTGTCATATCACTAGGTTCTGTGCTATTTTTGAGTATGATATTTATTGAGAATTACCCTATTCTATTACTTATCACTTTCATCTTAAGTGGGTGCTTACTAGGTTCGCTGTATTCTTTAGGGATCATGTATCTAGCAGACCTACTACCCAAACACCTACTACCGACAGGAAATGTGATGACTGCCGTTAGTTTTGGACTAGGAAGTATTTCCGGTCCTCTTATTGGTGGGTTTTTAATCGATATATTCCCTAATGGGAGTATCTACTATTCAATAGCGGGAATCCTTGTCGTTGTCTGCGTGGCAGGGATTATCTTTAAAGAGACCACTAACAACAGAGAAGAAAACAGTCTTGCTTCTTAATAAATAAGTAAAAAGAGTTCACCACAGAGAGGTGAACTCTTTTTACTTATGCGTATACTTCTGATACAACTTGATGAGACTTTTTTGAATAGAGGTTCTTTGGAATTGATTTAATTATTTTTGTACGTAAGTATTTCTCAATGGTTTTTGTCATCTCCGGTTGCCCAACAATATAGACACCTTTCCAACTATTATGCTTTGCCTGCTCATCAATTTTAGGAGCTAAGCTTTTCATCCAACGTTGAAAGTTCGCCTCGACTCGCTGTTCAAATTCATCTCGATGATTCGCACTTGAAGCAATTCGCTCCGACGCTGCAATGCCCTCTTTCTTTCTCCAGTCCTCTTCTTCTAGGTTCCACGTATATTGGTATTCCCCTTGCAACTCACCTAAGCTCACATTCAATGCAATTACATCCTGTTTTTGAACGAGAAGAATTCCCGTTTTCGGATATCTCTCTGCTAGTTCCTCTAATTGATGTAGAACAGGCTTCTTCTCCCAATGGAATGAATTCTCTACGTCTAATTGTAAGTGCTTAACAAGAAGAAGTTCATCCTTTAAGGACGCAAAAATTACGACACTATTTTGTAATTGCGTTTGTTTATCACGAAAAACATTATTTACTTTTCCTTTGATTTTCTTGAATGCCTTTAGTTCCTCTTCATCACCAGAGGCCATAATATATTCTTCAAGCTTCTTCATTCCATTCTTTAATCGGATTCTCCATTCAGACTTGCGCTTGTTATGAATTGACTGAGACGTATTTAAATAGATAGACAATACTCCTCTTTCACATTCAAAATTTCGAAGTTGTTTCAGCTCATTAGTTAATCCCATCGTGCTAATCCCCCTTCATATAATCGCTTGTCCTTGTACTATTGAAGCTCTAATGCTCTATATTCTATCTATGTAAAAAGTAAACATACTATTCCACTTTATCAAAATAATTTTAATTATTCAGTTTATTTAGATGTCGTTAAAATAAAAAAAGCTGTATGAAGAATAATCTTTACATTCTTCATACAGCTTTCAAATTAATGATATCCGTTAGATTTGTTAGCAGAACTACTTGTCTTGTGGTTATTAGCACCCTTGTGCTGTGTGTTATTCTTGTTTTTCTTATTGTGTTTGTTATTACTCATTCGTGTCACCTCTTAGTTGTTAGTTATAACGCCTGACACTAAATAGAAAGAAAGAAGGTGACCAACGAATGATGGTCACCTTCAAACCAATGCCATTCAATCATGCTAAGAAAAATATTCAGGTGTAACCTCTGGGGTCGTAACGGTCATTGTTTTTCGTAAACACCTCATTTCACTGAGATAAAATCGCTAACAATCTACTGACGCATATAAATTGTCCACTCTAATCACCTCTGAGGGTTCGGTTAAAACAAAAACGTTATCCTAATGGAACTGAATATAAACTTAGTTGTAACTTAAATGGCTTGGTGAGGAGTGGCTCTCGCCGTCCTCGTTTATTATGATGTCCGATTTTTTTTTAGTTATACAAGGTTTTTAATTTTTTTTTGCTTTTTTTGAGTGACATTAGAAAAAAACTTACTTTAAGTGCTTTAATTCATCTGCCGCTTCCTTCGTTACCTTTATAATTTCTGAAGAGCTTTCTTTTATATGTACAGCGCTCTCCGTCAATTTCTTAATATCGTCACTAACATCTCTTACTACAGTTGATATCTCTTTTGATGTTTCTTTAATTTGGTCAAATAACTCATGACGATGATCTTTAATAAAAAGAGCAACCTCTGATGTCGTTTCTTTAAATTCTTTTGCACCATTAAGTAATTTCTTACGGGATGTTGAATTAGCAAACAGGGCAACTGCTCCTATTATTCCTCCAATAACCATTCCTTTATAAATCGTATTACATGTTTTCTTGTCCATTCAATCATCTCCTCTTAGGTATGTAGTGTTATTTTCATTTTACCAATAATCACCTACAAGAGAAAGATCAGTGTTATGAGTGACTATTCACTCAATCTATTTCGATAATAAATTATACCTTCTACTTTTTCAACCTCTACCTTTTCCCTTTGTTCTAGCAAGTCTAAATGCCCTAAAACCTCAGAAAACGTTAATGCAGGTTGCTTCATATACATTTTTGGAAATAGCTTTTGAACAATATCAAAGCAAGTTGTTTTTTCTTTTCCAATAATTGTTTGGATTGTTAGCGCACGTTCTTCGTTTCCTTGTAAACGCTCATCAATTAATTCAGTTCCATTCACAATCACTTGACCATGACCTGGATAATACTTACTCACATCAAGCTCTTTACAGTATTTGAGAGCATCACGATATTGTATAAGAGTTTTTTCTCTTTCTTCTCCAGCCTCATATGGTGCTTCAATAATCGCATTAGAGGATATTTTAGCAATTAGATGGTCACCTGCTATTAATTCTCCCGTTGTTTCATTATGAAGAGAAATATGCGATTGAGCATGACCTGGTGTCTCAATTACCTTCCAACCAGCCAACCCTTGAACTTCATCGCCTTGTCCAACTTCAATATCTACATCAGAATGACATGAATAGGTCATATACATTTCTTGAGTTTGTTTAATTTTAGTAAACAACTCATTCTCTAATCCATGTTCTGTATAAAGCTTCTGGAAGAAGTCATACATATTTTCCCTAAAACCCTGATCCTGTGTTAACCATGGACGGTTTTTAACATGTCCTATGATTGGTACTTTATCAGAAAACACATCCACCAACCCTACATGATCAGGGTGGTGATGGGTAACGACTACTTGCTCGATGTCAGACAGTAAATAACCAAAACTTGAAAGTTGTTCTTTCATACTATGTAGTGCTTCGTCTGTCTTTGGACCGGTATCAACTAATGTCAATGCTTCCCCTTCCACGAGATAGACATTTACTGGACCAACAAGAAAAGGGGTTGGAATTTCCAAGCATTTTACTTTACCCTCCAAGATACCTCTCCTCCTTATATAATTTTGTTTGACTTTAATTGATTAATCTGTTCTTCCGACAGGCCAAGTACACTTGATAGCACTTCCGAATTATGTTCTCCGAGTGCTGGTGCTTTTTCAATCTTACTTTCATTAAATTCCTTATCATATGATGTAGCAACCTCTATATGACCAAGTGCTGACCTATTAATTAAATTCCTTTCTATTATATATGGATAATTCTTCAATTCACCTATTTCTAACACAGGTGTTAGACAGCAGTCAACTTTTTGGACAAAGTGTATCCATTCTTCTAAAGTATAGCTTTTAAAGAGCTTTTTTAATTGACGATAAACTTTGTTTTCCTCATTAGCATTTGTTACATGTGAAGATATCCATTCTTCCTTACCTACCCCATGGCAAAAGTTTACCCAAAACTTTGGTTCTACAGCAGCAAGGCTCATATAGCGCCCATCTTTCGTTTCATATAGATGATAGGAAATGACATCTCCAGATAATTGTGCGATACCTTGTTCCCCTTCCTTTTCATCAGCCAAAAGAACATGATTATTCATCATAGAAACCATAACATCCGTTAAGGATATATCTAAATAGGCTCCTTTTTTCTTGATCGAACGTTGTACCAATGCTCCCATAATTGCCTCTGAAGCTGAAATACCGCCGATTAAGTCAGCAAAGGTAATTGTAGGGTGAACGGGGCGACCGTCACTATCTTTTAATTGTGATAATGTCCCGCTTAGAGCTACATAATTTAAGTCATGACTCCCAAAATGACTGATTGCCGTATTTTGTCCATAGCCAGTAATCGAGCAGTAAATAATTTTCTCATTTACCGCCTTGACCTTTTCATAACAAAGTCCAAGTCTCTCCATTACACCCGGTCGGAAGCTTTCAATTACTACATCAGCCTTTTTGATTAGGTTTAAGGCAATGTTACGGCCCTCTTCTTCCTTCAAATTCAGTGTGATACTTTTTTTATTTCGATTATTCGCTGAATATAACAACGAAACACCATTCTTTTTTCCAATTGTACGAGCTGCATCTCCACTTAAAGGCTCAACCTTGATAACTTCTGCCCCTATATCTGCTAATCGTAAACTCGCATACGGCCCTGGTAAGTACTGAGAAAAATCAATGACTCTAATTCCTTCTAACATAAAATTAACCCCCTCTTAGGTTTTCATTAAAGTTGAAAAGAGGCTGACCCAAAAGGTACTTTACCATTACCTTTGTAAGTCAACCTCCTATCCATTGCATAAAATCTCTGCCAATTTGTATCTCATTCAATAAATTAATTTTCGCATCACTATTAATGAACAGCAAGATTAATTATAAACTTCAGTTAAGAACATATCTGTATCAAGCTTTTCAAATCCATCACGTTCTACCTTCTTAAGCTCACGTAGTTCAACTGTTAGCTTTTCAATTTTCTTTTGCATCTCTTCTAAAACTTTCACTTCAACTGTCACTGTCATAACGATCTCCCCCTACATAATATATTAGAATATTCAGATAATTAAA
Source organism: Bacillus sp. FJAT-45350 (assembly GCF_002335805.1). Classification (NCBI taxonomy): domain Bacteria; kingdom Bacillati; phylum Bacillota; class Bacilli; order Caryophanales; family Bacillaceae; genus Bacillus; species Bacillus sp. FJAT-45350. The sequence goes on from NZ_NISU01000001.1 coordinate 2,880,090, forward strand.
GCCGGAACTTAGAGTAATAACCCACTAAACACAAACTGAACGAACGATTGTTCAGCGCTTGGTTAGAAAAGAATTTTAATTAATTTAAATTTAAGAATATTCTATCAACAGTTTTTTTGTTTGTAAACCACTTTTTCTAATGTAACCGTTTACAGTGCAAAAGAAATTTTTTCCTGTTATTTAACTAGCGAAAAGAAAATAATCCACAGCTATATGTTGATACTGTGGATAAAAGATGTTAGAGCTTATAAGAACAGGTCTTACTATGTGGATAATTTTTGTGTATAACTTGAATAAGAAATGTGGATTATGTGGAAATTTCCCTTTTCTCCACTAAACTAAGTGAATCATAATGTGGATAAAGTGCTCATTGTAAACTAGTTATATACTCAAGGAGTTCCTTAGCTCGTTCTTCTTTTCTAACTACTACAATGAGTGTGCTGCGATATTCATATAGTTCCTCGTAAAGATAACTTACCCTTTCTATTCTTATGTTCTGACGGGTGAGCTCTTTCCTTATTCCCTCTTCATATGTTTCTGGGCGTTCAAACGTTTCAGAGTCTACACTAGGCATTTGTCCTACTATTTGAAAATAAAGCCACTTGTAGTATTGTGAATTTTCGTATCTAATTTGAAGTACATCTTGAATATACTCTTTCTCCTCTTCTGTAGGAGCGAGTACCTTAAGGTAGTCTAGTGTGATAACATCCGTACTTTCTCGCTTTAATAACTGTATAATTTTATTTTGTACTTCTGTCGTTCTCCTTATAAGCCAGTAATATTGATGATTATACCAATACGTATACAATCCCTCACCTACTCATTATGTTTAATTTCTTTATATATATGAATAAAAGGGAATTACACTACTAATATTTAAATAAAATTAATTATTCTTAATATTGTAACAAATAAAACGTTTTAGATAGAAGTAACGCCTTATAATAAAGGAGGGTTAAATAAAACATAAAGGGTATGATACCAAATGAGAAAAGTTAGTCCTACCTTTGAAGAATTAGTCGAAGAAAATAAAAGGGAACTACTAAAGGATTCTGAAGCAATTAATCAGATTGAAAAAAGAATCGAAGAAAGAAAAGCAAAAGAATTCGCTGATTCAACTAAAAAAAGCGAACAATAATGAAAAAACCGCAAAGCGGAATTTGTTATCCACATGGAAGTATTTAGTTTCCTAACAACAAGAAGATGAGTGAGCCATCTACGATGATTCACTCCTTTTTTCTTCTTCTAGTAAGATATCCACAATGTCTATTTCTCGTATCACCCTTAAATCATAATATTTCCCACCAACAGATACTATTTACAGACTATTACAGGACACTTTAATTCCTCTTAAAGTTACTACTCGTCATCTCTCGTTTTTCATGGCAAAATAGAATTAGTTAAAAATCAATTAAAGGAGCTGTGATTTATGGAGAAAATTATGTTTATCGAAACGGGAATGGGAATAGATGTGCATGGTCAGAATGTAACAAAAGCTGCAATTCGTGCTGTCCAAAATGCTATTCACTTTAATTCAATGCCTGGTCTTCGTTCCATTCTTCCTAATAACGACATTAATAACATGAAGGTCCATGTTAAATTAGCAGTACCAGCTGAAAAGGAAACCTTAAATGAAGAAGAAGTCAAAGCTGTCCTTCCTTTTGGAGAAGTAACAATAGAAGTAATGGATGGTGGAATGGCTACAACTAGTGGGGTTATCTTGGAAGAAAAGGGAGACAAGAACGACCTAATGTATATCGTAGTAGCATCAGTGGAGGTAGGATACTAAGTAATAATCTGCTTTGAAAATGTCTAGTGGCAAGTTAGCACTTACCACTAGACATTTTTTAGCATCATCTCATTAAACGATTGACCCAATTATATCGTAGAACGACAATATTTGAATCCTTATCAATGACATAGAAGCGGACATACTTACGAAATAGGTATGCTGAGATAGCATAAACAATTAGAATAAATGGAAATGGAATAATCGTTGAATGAATAAGACCATTTTTCACCCCTAATGCCACATGGTTAACTGTAGAAGATAAATGAAAAGCTAAAAAAGTAGAGCCATACATCATCATCAATATTAAAAGGTTAACTACGTGAAATGAAAAGATTGTCTTATGTCCATCTGTATGCCTTTCTAGCTTACAGTGAAAGAAAAGAACAACCACCATCGTAACTAGTGTTACAGCTACTGGAAAAAAATAAGTAAAGCTCCATTCCCACGCTTTCATTTGTCCCCACCTCATACTTTTTCCCATAGTATGTCCCGGAATTTAAATTTAATGGGTTGATTCCTAATTTTTTCTGCCGCTCTAGGTTGATTTTCTTATATTCTTTCCTGTAATAGCCTCTAGTCCTTATTTACACTATCGAAATAGTAAATATATTCTCTTTTTATTGTGTAATGGAAAAAATAACTAAAATTAGTACTAATATTTTCATTATCCTTTTAAGTACTTAAAACGCAAGCTAAGTACTTGTATAAGTAAGTTACTATCAAAGTAATACCTAAAAAGGGAACCTATCCTAATTGCTATTACTTTTTAAAAAGGTATAGATTATAAGCACATTTTCCTCAAAGCTTTAATGGTTATCATTGGACTGATGAGCACGGAAAACAAAGAGCTGTATTTAACCATAGTGTTATTACTGATAACAATGCACAATACGCGTATGTATCAATGTGGGATTTAGGGACAGTTATCTTTGATATTAAAGATCCTGAAAACCCTGTTTACTTAGGGAGAACTGATTATGCTTCTCATCAAAAAGGAGCAGCACATTCAGCAGCACTTGCTAGAGGTGGTAACATTTTAATTGAAACAAGGGAAGTTTCAAATCCAGTTGGAGCTGGTTATGAAAATGCATACGGTTATACTCGTATCTTTGATATTAAAGATAAAACGAATCCTACCTTATTAAGTGAATTTAAAACTGATTTAACACATGATATAGACCCTGAAAATCCTGTAGTCACTTTTGACAATACCGTACATGATCCTAAAGTACACGGTAATACATTATACTTATCCTACTATTCTGGCGGAGTTATAAGTGTAGATATTACAGACCCTAGTAACCCAACTGAAATTGGACGCTATACTCCTGATCGTTCAAATGTTTGGGGTGTCTTTGTCGATAGAAATTATGTATTAGCTTCAGATATGGGACAGGGATTAAAGGTTTTATTGAAAACTAATACGAATGGAAACATTCGTCCTTAATCATTTACTTTACAGGAGATGGTGTTGAATAATTCCACTTCATACTTACTGAACTACTATTTAAAAAAGGATGTCACACACATTTATTAACCACTACTTGTGTGTGACACCCCTTTTTTGTTAGGATTAAACGATGACTTTATCCAACTGCTCCCTTAACACTCTCGTTAAAATGGACATTCCTTCTTCAATTTTTTCTGGTGTAGAATGAGTAAAGTTCAAACGTAATGCATTTTTCTTTTTTTCTCCTACATAAAACGGTTCACCTGGTACAAAGGCGACTCCCTGTTCTACTGCTATATTCAATAATTCTGTTGTGTTAATTGATTCATCTAATTCTATCCAGAAGAACATACCACCTTTAGGCTCTTCATAGGAAAGACCAGGCAAATTCGCCTCTTCAAGCTGGTTTAACATTACCTTCATTCGAATATGGTACACATTGATTAAATTATCAATATGACCATCTAAGTCAAAATCACGACATAAATAGTATAGTGCCTGTTGGGCTAATGAATTAGAATGTAAGTCACTTGCTTGTTTTGCTTGAGACATAATTCGAATGATTTGATGTGGACCTGCTATCCATCCCGTTCGTAATGCAGGTACAGCTGTTTTCGAGAATGTACTCGTATAAAGAACATTTTCACCATCATCATAGGATGCTATCGGGCGATAAGATTCCTCTTTATTAAATTGTATGTCTCCGTATGGATCATCTTCAAAAATGATCACATGATACTTTTTAGCCAATTCTAATAACTGTTGACGACGCTCTTCTGTCCACACTTTACCTGCTGGGTTAGAGAATGTTGGAACAACATAGATACACTTTGGACGATACTCCTTAATTTTCTCTTCTAGTTGTTCTGGTAGCATGCCATCTTCATCTGACTCAACAGGGATTATATTTGCCTCATATGATTCAAATACTTGAATTGCTGCTAGATACGTTGGGTCCTCCGTTAACACGACATCTCCTGGATTAAACATAACTCTCGAAAAGAGGTCAATTGCTTGTTGAGAACCTGTCGTCACTAACACATCGTCTGTCGTAAAGTTGGAAATCCCCTTTCTCCCCATTCGCTCAATTAATACTTCTCTTAAAGGTAAGTATCCCTCTGTTTCGGCATACTGTAGAGCCTTCTTTCCTGATGCAAATGTAGTATCAAAGGCTTGTTTTAATCCATCTAGAGGAAACAAATCATCATCTGGTAATCCCCCTGCAAAGGAAATAACGTTTCCTTTGCTAACAACCTTTAAAATATCACGAACTGCTGATGATTGAATATGTCGTACACGCTTAGCAAATGCATATTTCATTTCTTACACCCCAATTTTATTTATAAGTTACACCTTATTTATTTTTAGAATATTATAAAAATATTACCCTACTTTCTTAAAAAGTCAATTATCTTTAGACATTTATCTGTTTTTTCAGTTAATTTTATCTTGTATCTCACACCATTACGGTAGAAAATTATGCTATAATAGGTAAAATCATTAAGTTGAGGAGTGTTAGTCAATGAACAATGAAGAAATGTTCACATTGTTGATGAAAGAAATCCTTGAACTGAAAGTGACCGTAAAAGAACTATCAGAATTAAAAACATTATCTAAAGAAATAAAAACAATAGCTATTATCGTGAAAGAAATGAAAACTCAAATAGAAACACTAGATTTAGAACATCAAGAAACGATACTTTCACTACTTCAACAAATAGATAAAAAAGTAGATACTCTACTTACTGAAAACTCATCTGAGAGTAATAAAGCGCCTAGCACTAATCATTAATTTATATACACATATAGAGCAGCCAGACTACGAATAATCGTTTTTGGCTGCTCTTTCCTTTTATTTAATTAATCGTACTTGAAGGGTCCTTTACAGTGATAACCATCGCAATTTCATCACAGTTATGAAGCTTAGGACAGTGAATACAATCCTTCCAAACCTTTTGAGGAAGCTCATCTTTATCTACAATCTCAAAACCTAACTTATGAAAAAATGCTACTTGGTATGTTAATGAAATAAGCCTTTCTATTTCGAGATACCTCGTTTCTTCAACCACTCGTTCAACAAGTATTCTTCCTATCCCTTTACCTTTCATCGAAGGAGTAACAACTAACGATCGGATTTCAGCTAACTGGTCACCTAGTATATGCAGACCTGCTGCACCATATACTTCGTCCCTCTCTCCTACTACTACAAATATATTTTGTAAGTTTTCAATTAAGGAGCTTCTCTCTCGCGGCAGGAGAAGACCCTCTTCTGCGTATGCGTAAATCATGTCATATATTACTTCAACATCGGTCATTTTAGCTTTTCTCACATTCATGAATGTTGTTCCCCTTTAAAACAAAAATAATGTAATTCTAATCTTACCTGATCCATGTGACCTGTCAATATATTTATTAATATTATTATAATGTCATTGTATATTTATTAGATAATAGATAGGTATTCTTCTTATTTTATGTATATTAAACCAAAAGTCAAAGCATTCACATAAATTATTTAGCATTTCAACTCTCTAACAATTAGACTATTTTTCATTAAAATCTCATTATTTAAACAAGACTACTAAAAACTACTAACTTTTCTCCGTTTAATGATAAGTGCTTTGCTATAATATTCATATACACAGAGAAAGTGATTTTCTACAGATAGAAAAATCTAATTCATGCAAGACCTTTAGGGAGGGTATTTTAATGAATGCACTAGAACAGCTTTTAGCAGTTGCACCAATGATTAAGGAGTTATTTAAAGAAGATGACAATATGGTAGCCATTAGTGATACTGAAAAAATAGTATACTATGTACCTGGTAAAACATTAGATTTAGTAAACCTGGGGGACACCTTAGTACAAGGTGATGGTTTATATGATTGTATTAAAGCACGCAAAACATTACGTGCTACTGTTCCAAAAGAAGTGAAAGGACTACCTTTCCGCGCAATTACAACTCCAATATACGGTGAAAGAAAAGAAATCATTGGCGCATTTGGTATTGCCTATAGTCTCGAATATAGCCAGCGAATCAATGAGATTTCTGAGACATTGGCTTCATCTATCCAACAAATCTCAGCTAGTGTAAATGAGATTGCAAGAATGGCACAAGAATCTTCCACTGCTCAAGAATCAATGACAGAATCAGCTGTCGATATGAAAAAGCACGCTGATGAAACAACTACAATTACAAATTTAATTAAAAACATTTCAGGCCAAACAAATCTACTTGCATTAAATGCTGCAATTGAAGCTGCAAGAGCTGGTGACCACGGTAAAGGCTTTGCTGTAGTAGCAAATGAAGTTCGAAAATTATCTACTGATAGTAATGTCGCCGTTAATAATATTGAACAGTCACTAAATGAAATGAAATCCTCCATTGACAGTATTCTTTCTCAAATTGGCGGTACATCAGATGCAGTACAATCACAAGCAGCTGCTACAGAAGAAATTACTGCATCAATTCAGTCACTTCACTCAATAGCTGATGAGTTATTAGACCTGACAAAACAATTTAATAAGTAAACAAAATCAAAGCTGCAAAAATAATGAGTGATATCAGAGAGCACACCAAAGTTTGTTTTTCACTTTGGTGTGCTCTTCAAATTGTCTATTTTTAAATTTTTCAGGGCCTTCGAAATTCATTCTTCACGAGACAGTTTCTTCACTTTTTCTTCACTTGATTTAACAAAAAAATTCCACTAACCTTAGTGAGAAAGTTATGATTTAAAGTAGCAGATTGAGTCTTTTTTAGTAAAACACTCACTCACCCAACTAAGGAGAGATTAATTTGATTAATGCTTTTCACAAGACCCTAGAAGAGATTGCCTCAACCCTTAATAATTATGATTTAGAGGCGGTAATTTGTTATGAAGAACCTGGTCGCGTATGCATTCGTATCAATGAATATATGAAAGACCCTGGTTTTGGCTACGATAATACACTTTTACACGTTTTTATGGATGAGCGAGACCGTTGCATGTTTATTGGCTTACTCCGAATCCCTAGACATTTACGAAAAACAGGGTTAGGCTCTATCGTCATTAGTAACATTATGGAATTTGTTAATAAGCATCACTTCTTTATTTACCTTGATGCTTGCAACGATTCACAGCGTTTCTGGGCAAAGCATGGATTTAAGCATATGTTCTATGATCCTAATCAATTCGATATTATGGGTTACTCTGCTGATCAGTGGGACATCTTCTGGGAATGGGAAGACTTTAGGAAAACAAAGGTATTCCAAACATTCCTAGTAGATCATGACTTCGAAAGCGCTTGAAAGTAATCCAGCCTACATCCATTTCTACCTAAATAAAAGGGTATGTCCCAAATGGATAAACCTTTTGAGACATACCTCTTCTTTAATGATTGCACTTTGTATCTTTTCCAACCTTAATTAAAATTAAGCTTGTATCTTTAACTGCTCGTAATTCATGCATTTCTTTTGGGCTCATATAGAGAACAGTTCCATTTTCTAATGGTACTGCCTCACCCTCAACCCCAAAGATAACTTCCCCACTTAGTGGTACAACAATGACTTCACACGGAGCAAAGTGGCGGTCTATCTTCTCTCCTGCCCCAAGCTGTAAATTCATTGTTACTCCTTCACCAAAGGAAAATAACTTCTCCACACTAACCTTTTTTGTATCTAAGCGATTTTCTATCTTCTTTACTAACATAATCAAAACCCCTTTTCCATAGGTTTTAAGTTCCTATAAATAAAGTAACATAGCTGTAAAAAAGAATATGTGATTTCGGTCACCAACTTCTTATTCTAGAGAAAATAATTTTTAATGTTGTCTCCACTTTTACTCGTAGTAACAAAGGTACAAAAACATTTAGTATACACTTTAAAAACCTAATACTAGTTACACACCAAACCTGGTGCTTCTATCAAAGCACTGGTTATTTATGTGGATAATATTATTTTATTCACAAGTTACACACAGGTCAATTGTGGATAATGTTAATAACTTCTGTCTTATCCCCAGATTTTTGTCTCACTTACTCTCTTTCCCTCTCACTTATCCACTGAAACATGCCTTTTACCGCTTTATTATGTACAGGTAGTGGGTAATGATGTCCATAGTCTGAATATTTTTGGATATCAACTTCTTTATCTAAACTGTTCAATTGATTATACATCTTTATCCCATGGCTATATAAAACTTGTTCATCCTCTGTTCCATGAATAATAAGAACAGGACACTGTATTTTTTCTACTAGCTTAATTGGAGAACGTGATTGATATGAATCTGGAAGTTTATTTGGCGTACCCCCAATAACTCGTTTTAACATTCTTCGTAAATCTACTCTCTCTTCATACGTATCTGTTAAATCAGAAACGCCACTCCAAAGGATTAAATTACGTATTGTAGGCTCTTTAATACTAAGTAATGTTGCATTAATAGAACCTCGCGAAAATCCCATTACTGAGATATCGCTCGAGTCGATAAATGAAAAGCTTTGAAGAAGCCTATACCCAGCAAAGACATCCTCCCTATCAGCCCCACCAAATTCATCTCGCCCTTCACTACCTTCATTACCTCTATAGGTTGGTGCAAACACTATATAGCCATAGGATGTATATTCCTCTACCCACTCCATTTTCACACGTCCATACTTACCTATCCCGCCTCTACAATAAATTAGCACAGGCAATGAAGCATTATCGATAGTTTCTGTATTTACTCGTATAGAATTAGATATGACCTTCACAGTTAAATCAGAACGTTTATAAACTGTTTTTAGATGTTCTCTTAGTTCTTTAATTGAAAGACTATATGTACTTGGAATACCTAGATATCCCTTTACCTTTAACCCATCAGATATATATGTAAGCTCGTAAATCATCGCAACCAACCTTACTTTTTTTATTTTTATTATAATAGCCAGTTTACCTACACAACTATTCGCCATAATAAAAACTAGCGCTCTCGATATGAGGGCGCTAGCTATTCTTATTTATTGTTCTCAATTTCTTCTACAAGTAAAGAGAGTTCTTCCCAGCGTTCCATCGTCTGATTTAGTGTTTGCTCAACTTCTTCTTGCTCCTTGTAAAGTTCCTGAATACGGCCAAAGTCACTACCTGCCGCAACAATTTCTTGCTCTAGCTCTTCTTTCTTCTCTTCTAGTGCCATAATCTTATCTTCTATTTCATTCCACTCTTGCTGTTCTTTGTACGATAGTTTCTTACGTTGTTCCTTTTTAGGAACTACCTCTTTTAGTGCTGGCTTTTCTTTCACTTCTTGTTCCTTTAATTCCTTTTGCTCTTCCATATAATCTGAGTATGCCCCTTGGAAGCGACTGACTTCACCATTTCCTTCAAAAACAAGAAGCTTATCTACCACTCTGTCTAGGAAGTACCGATCATGGGATACGGTAATGACAACTCCAGGGAATTGATCTAGATAATCTTCTAGTACACTTAGAGTCTGAGTATCTAAATCATTCGTAGGCTCATCTAGAAAGAGAACATTCGGCTCTGCCATTAATACACGTAATAAGTACAAGCGACGTCTTTCTCCACCTGATAATCTTCGAATGTACGTCCACTGCATTGAGCGTGGAAACAAGAACCGTTCAAGCATCTGTTCTGCGGTAATAACATCATGGTCAACAGTGTACACAACTTCCGCTATTTCTTTGATGTACTCTATTACACGGAGGTCACCATTAATTTCTTCATCCTCCTGAGTATAATAGCCAATCTTCACCGTTTCTCCTATTTTTACAGAACCATTATCCGGTTGAATTCGTCCTGCTAACATATTTAATAGTGTCGATTTCCCTGTGCCATTCGGTCCGATAATGCCTAGTCTTTCACCTGGTACAATGAGATAGCTTAATTCATTAATAAGTGTTTTCTCTTCTATTGACTTTGAAATTGCTTCAATTTCAATTACATCGTTTCCAAGTCTCGTTGATCCTATTGCAAAATCTACATTTTGCTTAGATATCGAACCTTCTTGCTCTTGTAAAGCTTCCGTTCGCTGAATTCGAGCCTTTTGCTTCGTTGTTCGAGCCTTGGCTCCGCGACGTAACCAAGCTAGCTCTCGACGTAATAAATTTTGTCTTTTCTCTTCTGTTTGCTCAGCTATTACTTCACGTTCTGCCTTTTTCTCTAGGAATGTTTCATAATTCCCTTCATATATATATAACTGTCCACTATCTAACTCATAAATTCGGTTCGTCACTCTATTTAAAAAATATCTATCATGAGTAACGAGTAAGATGGCTCCTTTATATTGAGATAAGAATCCTTCGAGCCATTCAATTGTTTCATTATCAATATGGTTCGTAGGCTCATCTAGTATAAGAATGTCCGCTGGCTGAATTAATGCTTTCGCAATGGCAACTCTCTTCTTCTGTCCACCCGAAAGATGCTTCACTGATTTAGTAAAATCAGTTATACCAAGACGAGTCAGTACTGTTTTCGCGACCGTATTTGCTTCCCATGCTTCAGATTCATCCATCTTTTGCTGCATAACAAGTAATTTCTCTTGTCGCTTCTCGTTTGTTGGATCTCCTTCTAATTCTGCTAATGCCTTTTCATAGTCGCGCATCACTCGCATAATGAGAGAATCTCCGTAATATATTTGTTCTAGCACATTTAAGTTTTCATTTAGTTCTGGTTGCTGTGGTAAGTATTCAATATGCAAGTGATTAGCATGAGACATCTCTGCCTTATCAGCACTTTCTTGACCAGCAAGAACTTTTAGTAATGTTGACTTACCTGTTCCATTAATGCCGATTAACCCAATTCGTTGCTTTTCAGAAATTGTAAAGGAGATATGGTCAAATAAAACCTTTTCCCCATAAGTTTTATATAAATCTTCTACTAATAAGATACTCATATTTTGTACCAATCCTTATCCTTGTGGTTACCTTCATTGTATAGTAAATGGTTTACTTGAGCTAGTGTAACCTAGAACAGGACTCGGTTTTCTTCTTCCTTCAAAGTAAGCATCTATCTTCCTTAATATATTTTTTTGTATATCTTCTTTTTCATTTAAGAGTTGGTGCTTGCCACCTTTAACAATCTCAATATAGCTATTAGGAAACTTACGATTGATAAACTGAAGATTATACTTCCAATCAACCGTTTTGTCCTTATCCCCTTGTATGACAAATACCTCTTTATCGCAAGTCGGAAGCTGCATCATTGTTTCTTTTTTCCATTGAATCATTGAATCAACCCACTTAATTGGTAGCTTATTATACTGAAGGGGATCATGACGAGTAAACTGCAGGTACTGTTGGTTATAGGAGTTAGGTGTATATAGTCTTTTCACTTCATGAATAAATGGCTTGAGTAATGAAATTCCCATCTTTGCTATTCTCCAACAATGACAACGAACTAACGGAGCAACAAGTACTATTTTCTCTATGGTTTCAGAAAGCTCACTCGCATTTTGTAAAACAATCCCCCCACTCGTACTATGAGCGACAACATATGCCGGTTGAGTTGTAGAGGCAAGATATTTTTCACAAATTATTTTTAACGTATTACTATATTCACTAAAGTCTTCTATAGAAGCTCTTTCTCCACTCGATAACCCATGACCAGGCATATCATACGAAATAACATGGTACTGTCGCTCGGTTAAATAATTAATCATACTTCGTAATGAGCCAGTATGGTCTAAATATCCATGTAAGACAAGAGCAACCGCCTTCGGATTGTCTGGTCGAAAAGACTGTACACTGATTAGCTTACCTTTACACTCAACTACATCAAATTGATGAGTAAGGTGTTTAGTTTCAAATCCATAATAATTTAGATATTTTCTTTTTTTTACTGTCTTATCTGTATCGTACTTAAAGGATAATAGTGACTGCTTTAAATCATTTAATGTGTTACACATTTCACTCATTAGTACATCCCTCACCACTATTTTTGAGTTTAGCTTTCCCTAAGTACTAGTATTTGTATGATGATATTAGGTAAAAAGGTTCCTTACTACTTTTCTTAATTAAACGTTTAATTAATACAGGTTCCACCCTTATCCTCCATTACTTCTCTATATACACTCCCTTTCTTACAATCAAACTTCAAACTTCCTCTTAGGACAATGTCCCAATTTCTATTCATCTACATACATTGTTTTTGATTGCACTTTATTAAAGGAGTTGGATTTATGTATACTCATCACCATCTTGATAAAATAGCTCAGGACGCTGCTAAATATGATTTATTAGCTAATTTCTATAAGTACATTGACCCTGCAAAACATATCTACTTCTATCAAATGCATTTCATGTGTATGCAACAATTAGCTTGCGCTCAACAAATACCGATGCAACATATGCCAATGAATCAAGCACAATTTTCACCGCAAGCATGGCATAGAGAAGCTGGAAGAAATAACTCTGCAAAGGTGCGCGTATTCCATGCATCACCTGATGCTCCTGCCGTAGATATTTATGTTAATGGTGAAAAAACAATTTTCGAAAAGGTTACTTACTATCAATTAACTCCTTACATCGATCTCCCAGCAGGTCGTGCACAAATTGACGTCTACCCTACAGGACAAACAAATAACCCGGTCTTAAGCGAAACAGTGACCGTGCAAGAAGAAACAAACTATACAATTGCAGCTGCTGGACTTCTTAATGAAATTCAATTGGTAACAGTAGTAGACGGCGAAGGCGCTCCTAATCAATCAAAAGTTCGCTTCTGGCATTTATCACCGAATGCCCCAGCAGTAGATATCGCAATACAAGGTGGAGATATCCTATTTAGAAATGTGTCTTTCTCTCATGCGAGTGACTATTTACAGCTACCTCCATCAACACAAGACATTGAAGTACGCCAAGCAGGGACAGACAATGTTGTCCTTACTTTAAGAGATATCAATTTAAGAAGAAATGAAGTTTATACAATTGCAGCTATGGGCTTACTAGACGGACGTCCTAGACTTGAAGCTGTTGTCATTCAACCTTAATAATTACTTTATACAAAAAGGCTGTTCAAAAAGGTTCCAAATACCTTTTGAACAGCTTTTTCTAACTGGTTGAAGTGGCTTACTTGCTCTAGACTTTCACACTCTTTCACTTTCCGTTACAATAACATCAAACTACTACAAGGAGATGAGTGACTATCGTTAAGGAAAAGTTAGTCCTGATTGGCTTTGCAATGGCAGCCTTGACTGTATTGATTTTTTCATTTGAATACAGCTCATCCTATCCTTTTCTGATGGCTGTCATTATTATTTTTACCCTATCGCTAATGTGCTTCTTTACATTTATGAACAATGTCAGCCGTGCATGGTTCGTAAGAGGCTTCATTACAAATGTCGTGTTAATTACACTATTACCCATTATTGAGGGTATGGAACTTATCTTAATTAGTGTCATTTTATTAGCCGTTCTTGCCTTCACCCAATTTGCTTACATTATGCTACAAAAAAAGAGATAAAGGCTTTGAAAGAAAGTACTGAAAAAGTGGGTTTTCACTTTTTTAGTGCTTTACAAATCGTCTGTTTAAAGCTACTCTTTTTTTCGATTTTTCATAATCCCCGAAATAACCATTGTTAGGAACATAACAGCAAAAAATAAAAAAAGATTCCCATACCCTAGACTACCCTCGACAAATTGGTTATAAGAAAATAGCCCCATTAGTATTGAATTAATAAATAGTGCTAGTAAAATTAACGGATGAATCCTAACATTCTTAGCCATATTCTTCACTTCCCAATAGTTTTAACTTAATAGTAGCAAAGATCCGCCTTTATTTCTTCTATTTAGTAACACTTTCATAGTGTATACACAAATATGATTTTAACCTTGGTGCTAATAGCCGAAGCAAAAGTATAGTATACTAATAGGAACTATGGATTCAACAGGAGGATTTCTATGTTCGGCTTTCTCAAGAAAAAAACACCAAATGCACCTCTCAAGCCCAAAAGCAATACCACTATGTATATGTCAAATCATGTGACACCACAGGATTTAACATATTTACACCATAAATTACCTAGTAATGTTCATTTCATCGTCTTTGATAAAGGCGAATTTGATATTAATGGCAAAAACATGACTGAACGAAATATCACGTTATTTGAGGAATTAACCCCGCAGCATATGAAGCAAATCATCAGCCTCGCTGAAACAGGTGACCCAATACTCCTATTCCCAGAGATGCGAGTATCCAGAAACGGCCGAGTCATGAAGGTTTATCAAGAATTTGCTTTAATAGCAAAAAGACTTGAAGCAACTATATATCCTATAATTATTGAAGCACCAGAACAAAAAACAAATGCAATCCAATCACAAATTGGCAATTTTTTAGACAAAACACCATCAATACATATTGGAAGACCCTTCTCTCTAGACTCCGATGATAAAGAAGTGAACGCAGGAACAATTTATCGCCAGCTTACAACACTCTATGTCAATAATACTCTTAAAAAGGGACTTAACCTCTTCAATGAGCTATTAGAAAAAACAAAAAGGTTCGATCAACAAAAGATTATGGTCAAAGACCCAACAAGTGAACTTTCCTACAGAAAGCTCCTTATCGGAATTCAAGTACTTAGCTCAAAACTTGAATCAACACTCACTGATAAACAAGTTGGTGTTCTGTTACCGAGTGCAATTGGTCATGTCGTTACCTTGTTTTCTTTATTTAAAATTGGCATAACACCTGCGATACTGAATTTTACGATGGGTCATCGAACAATGCTTGATTGCTGTGAAACAGCTAACCTCAAAACGATCCTTACTTCAAAGCAGTTTATTGAAAAAGGCGAATTACACGAACTAATTGCTGTATTAAAAAAAGAAGGTCTACAAATTATCTATTTGGAAGATATTAAAGAAGGCGTTAGCTCTAAGGATAAGCTTATTGGTCTGAAAAACTATGCAAGCTCTCAACGTGCAGTTAAATCAGAAAATGAAATCATTCTTTTTACATCTGGCAGTGAGAATAAGCCTAAAGGTGTTGTGTTAACTCATGACCAGCTATACGCCAATATTGAGCAAGCGATGGCTGTCATGGACTTAGGTACACACGACCGTATGCTTAACCCATTACCAATGTTTCATAGCTTTGGATTAACGATAGGAACATTCTTGCCAATACTATCAGGCATACCGCTTGTTATCTATCCATCACCGATTCAATATAAAGTCATTCCGGAGCTGATTTATCAAGAGGATATTACACTTCTCTTAAGCACGCCGACCTTCCTTAACGGGTACGGTAAAAATGCCCAGCCATTCGATTTACATACACTACGCTATGCGATTGCAGGTGCAGAATCAGTTAAAGAGGAAACAAAGGAACTATTCTATAATAAATTTGGTATTCGGATTCTAGAGGGATACGGAGCAACTGAAGCCTCGCCACTAATCGCTTTAAACACACCGATGTTTACGAAGGCTGGCTCCGTTGGTAAAGTTATTCCGACACTTGATTACAAAGTTGAAAAAGTCGAGGGAATTGAAAGTGGTGGTAGTCTTCATATTAAGGGTCCAAATATTATGAAAGGTTATCTCATTCACGGAAAAGGATTCATCCCTCACGAAGGCTGGTACAACACCGGTGATGTTGTAGACTTGGATGAACACGGCTATATTACGATTAAATCTCGACTTAAGCGCTTCGCTAAGATTGGTGGAGAAATGATTTCACTAAACTTAGTTGAAAATATCGCAATGGAGTGCTACGACGATATAGGCTTTGCAACCGTAAGTATTCCAGATAAACGTAAAGGTGAAAAGATTATTCTTTTTACTAGTGTAGATGATGTTCAAGGAAAAGAACTAAAACGCTTTATTAAAACCCATAAGTATTCAGCAATTCTACTACCTCAAGAAGTTATAAAAGTAGAAGAAATTCCATTGCTAGGTAGTGGGAAAACAGATTATGTTTCGCTTGAAAAAATGGCAAAAGAACAGTTTCAGTCGTAAAATTATTTCTAGTTAAAAATAACAAAGAAGCTGAGATAAATATCTCAGCTTCTTTGTTATTTTTTTATTATATCAAATGGACACACATTAATTCATGTTCTCATATAATTAAAATAGGAGGAAATTCCTAATTGGAAGACTCGACACACAGATTGTCTACTCAAACATTCAAGAAAGGAGACTACAATGGAAAACCTACCCTTTAAAGCTATTTTCACTATATTCGGGACGGGCTTTTCATATTCCTTTGGTGGTTTAGGTTTAGCAGTTTCTATTCTGATTATCATGATGGCCTTAGACTTCATTTCTGGGTTATTAGTCGCTATAGTAGAGAAAAACATACGTAGTTCAGACGGACTCAAAGGGGTTATCAAAAAAATATATGTATTAATTTTAATCGGTGCTGTGTACTTATTAGAAAAAGCTGTTTTCGGTACTGGACATGTAGGAGACGGTATAGCAATTGCCTACATTACAATAGAGTTTATCAGCATCGTTGAAAATGGCGGAAAACTAGGTGTACCAATCCCTCATAGAATTAGTGCAATTCTCGCTCAATTAAAGGGACGTAACTTTGAAGATGATGAAAAGAAAAAAAAGGGGAATAAAAAGTAAACTACAACCCAATTGTTTGAGCAATTGGATTGCAGTTTTTGAAAGTACTTATTTAAAAATATGTTATGGAAGCGTTAGAACTTTTTTTACTAATACAAGGATAGGTACCAAAAGAACGAATATGGCATCCGATTTCTTGAATCTTATTACAGGCTTGTTTGAACAATAATTCTTTATCGTTCCCACTGGTTTTAAAGTCTAAAAAATAGTAATAGTCTCCCATCGCTGTCTTCCTTGGAGCTGATTCTATTTTTGTTAGATCTAGCTTATTTTCTGCAAATATCTCTAATACTTGATGAAGCATAATATTCTTTTCTTTAGGTAATGAAACAAGAATTGAAGATTTTCTATCACTACTAGTAATAGGTAACTTTTTATTACTTAAGAATAAAAAACGAGTTGTGTTGGTTTGATAATCTTCAATATTATTTTCTAATAATGATAAACCATATATTTTCTTGGCTTGCTCGTTAGCAATTGCAAGCCAAGGTTCTTCAGGGTTCTCCATTATATGCTTTGCCCCTTCTGCAGTACTTTCTACATATACCACTTTTGCATTTGGTAAGTTATCTCTAATATATTTGCTACATTGCCTTAAAGCCTGAGGATGAGAGAAAACCTTTGAGAATTTCTCCCTCTCAATATTTTTGTTTTCCTCATGCGCTAAAAGGTGTTGTTCTATAGGTATTCTTACTTCCCCTTGAATGGGAGTACTAATCTCGTGAATAAGCCAATCAAGAGTTAAATAAACTGAACCTCCAATTGAATTCTCAATCGGAACTACAGTATAATCTGTTTGATTTTGATTAAGTGCATACAAACATTCAGGTATCGAATTAAAAGGAATTGAATTTACCGTATCTAATTTAAATACTTGCTTTACTGCCATTTCTGTAAATGTTCCTATAGGGCCTAAGTAACCAATGATTTGTTTACCTTTTTCCGTATTCACTTATTCACTAATTCCTTTTTCTTCATAGTATTTTTTTGCTCCATCATGAATTGGGATTCCCGCTGTATCTGTCATCGCCTCATTAATGTCCATATGTCCAGCAATTGAATGTGAAGCTTCTAACTCATCGAGGTTTTCCCAAAAGACTTTCGTTAACTCATAGACAAGATCATCAGATAAAGAAGCATCTACTATTAACATCATCTTAATTCCTAAAGTATCAATATCTTGATCTTGATTATCGTATGTTCCAGCTGGTATTGTAAACTCTGAATACCAAGGATACTTATCCATTAAAGACTGTCTGATTTCTGGTTCAATACCGATAAGCTTACCATCAGCTGTTGATGTCATCTCAGTTACCGCTGCAGTTGGAATACCCGCTTGAATAATCGCACCTTCTACTTGATTATTTCTCATTAAATCAATTGCCTCTGTAAAACCAACATACGTTTCATTAATGTCATCAGGATAGTTAATACCATACTCTGGTAGTATAATACTAGATTCCACTTCAGGAGTGCTTCCTACAGCACCTGGTACAAACCGTTTACCTTTAATATCTGCAATACTATTGATATCTGCAGAATCTCTTACAACGAACTGGTTAGGGTTAATATATAAACCTGCCATTATTCGTAGGTCTTCATATTGTCTACCTTCAAATGTATCTTCACCATTATAGGCTTCCCACATAATACCAGTCGTCGCAAAAGAAATGTGTCCTTCCCCATCATTAAGAAGATTTAAGTTGTTAACCCCACCATTAGACGCCTGCGAGTTTACTCTAATTCCTTCAATATTGTTATTCCATATATTGGACATAGTAGCTCCTAAAGGATAGATTGTACCTGACGTACCTGCTGTTGGAAACCTTAATTCTTCAATTTCTGAACTTGAATCACCACTCGAACAACCTACCAGTACCAAACCTACTATTGCACTTAAAATTAAACTTTTAAACCTTTTCATAATTACCCCCTAAATAATTAAGTTTATATAACTATTGCACACCCTTGATATTAGTTTGCTTCACCCCCTAATAGCAGTTTCTGAATTACTATTTTTATCCCTTAACATTAAAACTACTTGCCAAATAATAATTAGGAGAAACAAACTAATTCCTATGAAATCCATTAAAAGAGTAGGCTCTATCATGAGAAAAGCAATAATAATCAATAATCCCCTTTTTATCCAATTAACATTAGTTAGTAACCAACCTTGTAAACCACTGGCTAAAGATATAACTCCTATTATTGCTGTAGTGACTGCTAAGAGAAATCCTCCCGTAAAAGAACCGTCGAATAACAATACTGGATGATAGATAAAGAAAAATGGTATGATAAAACCTGTTAACCCAAGCTTCACTGCTGTATATGAAACTTGGTTCTCATTTGTATTAGCTATACCTGCCGCTACATATGATGCTAAAGCAACTGGTGGTGTTATGTTAGAGAGACATGCATACATAAGTACAAACATATGAGCAGCTATCGGTGTAACACCAAGTTGTATTAAAATTGGTGCAGAAACTGTTGCAACGATAACATATGCCGCAACTCCCGGAACCCCAAGTCCTAAGATAATACTCATCAACATGACTAATAACCCTGCTAGTAATAAACTTTCATTTACATATTGTAAGATTGTATAGCCAAGTGTTAATCCTAACCCTGTTAAGGATACTGTCCCAATTACAACTCCAATCGTTGCACAAGCCACACCAACCCCGACTGCACCCTTTGCACCCTCTTCTAAAGCCTGTATAATCTTTTTTAATCCCATTCTTGTTTCTTTTCGGAGCCAAGTAGAAACAATACAAGCAACAATAGAAAATACAGCAGCATATAAAGGGGTATATCCCATTAACAATAGTGTAATAAGAACAACAAGGGGGATAGACAGATGCCCTTGTTTCTTTAAGACTTCAACTACATTCGGTATATTTTCCTTCGCTATTCCTTTCAATCCAGAACGTTTAGCCTCAAGGTGCACAATCGTGATTACGCTTATATAATAAAGCAGCGCCGGTACAATCGCGGCTAACATTACAGTCGTATATGGTACACCAAGGTATTCTGCCATTACAAAGCCCGCTGCGCCCATAATCGGCGGCGCAAACTGACCACCAGTAGAAGCTACAGCTTCTACTGCTGCTGCAAATCTAGCCTTGTATCCATTTTTCTTCATTAGTGGGATGGTAATCGTCCCTGTAGTAGCTACATTGGCAAGCGCACTGCCATTTATCATCCCCATTAAACTACTAGCAAGTACTGCCACTTTTGCAGGACCACCTGGTGAACGGCCAGCTATCGTTAAAGCAAGATCATTAATAAAGTTACTAAATCCACTAATTCTCAAAAATGCTCCAAACAAAATAAATAAAAAGACAAAAGTAGAAGATACTCCAATTGCAATACCTAAAATCCCTTGACTTCCCCAAAACATATGGTCAATAATACGTTTAACTGAAAATCCACTATGCCCAAAATCACCCGGAATAACAGGTCCTATAAAGTTATAAAGGAGAAAAATTAGTGCTAATATAGCAAGATTACCTACTATTCTTCTAGCAGCTTCAAAAACCATTAGAAGTCCTATTGCACCAAAAAAGTAATCAATTGTTTCTAAATATCCACCACGTAATACGATAGTGTTATAGTTTAATAATAAGTATCCAAAAGAAGTAATACTTAAAATAATAAAGACAATATCTAAAATTGGTGGTCTCTTCAGTTGTAACTGGGATTTCTTTGTCACAGGGAATAACAAAAATGTCATGGTTAAAAGAAAGATTATGTGAATAGCTCTTAAGCGTATTGCATCAATAGTTCCTGTACCTGCAGAATAAATTTGAAATATTGACCAGAAAACTGCAATAAATGCAACCAGTAGTGCCATTTTGCCAATATATTTCCTTAAGCGAGATTCACTATCATGATTTAATAAAAGCTCTTCACTTTTCTTATCCAAGGTCGTCTCTTTTGACATACGTACCTCCTGTGTTAAGATAGTGTAATTTTATGTTATAACTGTTGCCATACTATAAATAGTTTTTAAACAAACATACTTCTATGTATATTAGTTAGTTGTTGTTATATTCATGTTTGTACAATTTCATTTTTACATGTGGAGAAGCTCTACTCGATATGCAATTATCTAGCCAAAACAGTCATAGTACACTATTCCACGGTAATGAACATCTAACAATTACAATCTGACAGACAAAAGCACTTGGATTTAATCCAAGTGCTTTTGTCTTATCAATTAATAGGCAAGATTATAGATCAAAAACCTCTCATTCGGATTTTCCTCATACAAACCTTTTAATTACCTCGTATTGTGAAAATAGTTGTTCAAGTGCGCTATATGGTGTTGGTTCATAACGATGATAATGCAATGAATCATGAAACCCCTTTTGCTTTTCGCATGTATTTATATTAAATAATTCATCATACTTTTCTTCCATTGATACCCTCCTGGTAAAAAAAGGATTATAAATTGATAGTACCTCCTTATAGAATAACTTGAATACGGAATCTTAGTAAAATCTGATTCCATAGTTTTGTTTCTATATAAGAAGGTTTTTAAAGCTTTATGCGAAATAATATAAAGTAAAAACTTTTTATTATACTAACGTATGTTTAAGGAGGTACTGATGAATCAGTTAGAAATATTGCAGAGATTTACACAGCTTCAGCACCCATTTCTTGATCCAATAGCAGCAGTCCTTACATTTTTAGGAAATGAAGAATTTTACTTTATTATCTTGCCACTAATCTATTGGTGTGTTTCCAAATCAATCGGATTTAGGCTATTTTACATTTTTATCTTCTCTATCTATATTAATTCGTTATTGAAAATTAGTTTTGCCGTGACAAGACCTATAGGAGTTGAAGGTGTAAATTCATTATTTGTAAGTTCTGCAGAAGTAGGTAGTCATTTTCCACACGACTCCTTTCCAAGTGGACATGCACAAGGCTCTGCAACACTTTGGGGCTATCTAGCATACATAAGTAGATCGACTGTATTTATTACCTTTGCAGGTAGTTTAATTCTGCTTATCTCTCTATCAAGGCTTTACACAGGAGTACACTGGCCTTCAGATATTATCGTTGGGCTTGGTTTAGGGTTAGCTATTATTCTTATCTCTATCTATGTTACTAAATTTTTATCTAGCATTAGTATTGGTCTTCAATGGGTACTAGCAATTATCTTTCCTATTTTACTTGTATTCCTGTTCCCTGCAGAAGAAGGCTATAAATATGCAGGACTATTACTAGGGGCTGGTATTGGATACCTACTTGAAGGTAAATTTGTAAAAATGGAAATTAGCTCTAGTCTTACTCGTAAGGGATTTGCCTTATTAATTGGACTAGGAGGTATGTTTGCTATCCAAATCGGTTTAAAAGTGATTTTCCCTGAAGCATTTATTTATGATTTTATCCGTTATGGTTTTATTGGTTTATGGGGTTTATTTGTCGCTCCTTTACTATTTGTCCTTCTTCATATTTATAAAGACGAGCAAAAAACGTTCCCGATGTATACTACTAGGTTATAAGTAAATAATACAAAAGAGAAGGCTCATTACATTACTGTAAAAGCCTTCTCTATTTGTATTATTTGTTGTTTTCCTAACTCTTACTTACCTAACATCTCATCTACTTTATCACGGTTTTCATCAACCCATTGTTGAGCTAATTCACTAAACGGTGTTCCATTTTCTTCGTTTTCAAACATCATTTCTTCTAAATCTGCAACATCGATACTCCATCTTGATAAGATTTCATATGCTTCCGGGTGTACCTCTTCTACACCTTTATAAGAGATAACATACACATTATCTGATTTAAAATAATCCCCTTGGCCTTCTAAGAATTTAAGGTCAAATTGTGTAAACATTGAGTGAGGTCTCCAACCTAGAAAGACGATTGGATTTTCATTATTCAACGCACGCTTTGCTTCAGCCATCATAGCAGCTTCATTAGCAGAAACATACTCAAGACCATCTAAATTTAATTCCTCCATCATTTGTAGTGATGTTTCAGTCATTCCAGAACCAGCACTTAAACCAACGACACGATTATCATATTCTGCTTCGTTTCCAATTAAATCTTGAATTGAATCCTCTTCTACATATGATGGTACAACCCATCCTAATGGAACATCCTCATAACTTGTTGCTACTTTTTGCAAGTCATCTTCATATTGCTTCCATAGCTTTTCTTCCGTATATGGTAACCAAGCATCCATAAAGAAGTCGATTTCGTTATTTTTCATACCTAAGAAAATGATTGGTTGTTCTGCTTGACTCTCTGCTGTTTCATAACCAGCTTCTTCAAGGATTAACTTGGCAATCTCTGTAGGAGCTTCTGTACTTGACCAGTACGACATCCCGAAAGTAACAGTTCCTTTTGATTCTTCCCCTGTTGTTCCTTCTGAACCATTACTTGTATCTTCATTTCCACAACCTGCAAGTACAAATGTTAATGCTACTGCTGAGTACAATATTTTTTTAAACTTTTTCATTATAAATTCCTCCTAATATATTAAATCGATTATTTTTGTTTGATGAGTGTTGCTTCATTATTTAACTTCGCAAATACATCTCTCATATTCTCTGGTGTAAAGTGCAACTCATCAGGTCTTGTTGATTCCCAAACGTAGTAGTCTTCACCTTTCAAGTTTTTGACCATTTCAACTGCGTCATATATTTTAATCCCGTATACCCAATTAGCCATGATTAGGATAGATGACATGTGTGCTCCTTCATTCGTGGTTGCGCATATATCCTTTACTAGATTTATTTCGTAATCTCTGAAGTATCCATCAAATACAGTCGTCATTAAACAACCATCTGTTACAAGTCCTCCAACCATTACATGCTCTACATCTAAGCTTCTTAATATAATATCTAAGCTTGTCTCATAGAAGCTGCTCCAACGAAACTTATCTATCACTACTTCTCCCTCATTAGGAGCGATTTCATCCATCACTTCAATTGCGTCTGTACCCGTACAATAGAAAACTGGTTTTCCATCTTCTTTTCTTGGATCTTTATACGATAAGCCCTTGCCATCTGCTCTGTTGATGTGACGAGTGTAGATTACCGGAATGTTTTGAGAACGACATGCCTCTATTAGGTGCTTTGAATTTTCTATTACACTTTCAAGGTTTTGCACTCCGTATTGACTTTCTTTCTGGATGTCTATTAATACAAGTGCTGATTTTTTTAGATTCATACCGCACTTCCTTCCCTCACTACTTTAATAATAAAACTTTTAACTATAAATCTTTTAACCCCGTTGTCCTATTCCTTGTGTAATTCTATCTAAAATGATTGCTAATACTACAATTCCTAATCCACCAACTAAGCCTAACCCTACATTAACACTTGAAATTCCTGCAAGAACGACTGTACCTAGTCCTGGTGCTCCAATCATTGAAGCGATAACTGCCATAGAAAGTGCTAACATAATCGTTTGGTTAACACCAGCCATAATTGTTGGTATTGCCATAGGAAGCTGAACTTTAATCAACATTTGCCATGAAGTTGCACCAAAAGCACGTGATGCTTCTACTACATCTTCAGGAACCTGCTTGATTCCTAGTGCTGTCATACGAACAGCAGGTGGAGCCGCGAATACAAATGTTGAAATAACAGCTGGAACTCCTCCAAGTCCAAATAATAAAATTGCTGGAATTAAATAGACGAAACTTGGTAGAGTTTGCATAAAGTCTAAAATCGGTCTTACAATTGCATCGACCCTTTTGGACTTTGCACTAAAGATTCCTATAGGAATACCAATAATAACGGCAAACAGCGTGGCGGTAATGACTATAGATAACGTTTGCATTGCCGGTATCCATAAATTTACTGCCCCTAAATACAATGAACCTATTAATGTGAATATCGCAATTCCTCTTCCTGCAAATTTCCAAGCTAAGAATATAAGAATAATAGCCATGATTTCTGCCGGTATGAAGGTGAAAATATCTGATACGCCATTAATGAACCACCCAATAATGTTACTTAGTACATTAAAGAATCCTCCTAACAACGGAATTACCCAATTATCTACAAAATTGTTTGTCCACTGTTCTAACGGTAAATAAAAATAATTCATTCATTATTCTCCCCTATCCAGTTCTTTTCCTAAAGCAAGTCCTGATAAAATGGATACTCTTACTATAATACCCATTAATTTATTGTTATCGACAACTGCGATTGGGTATTTAGTTTCTGCTGCAATACCGATTAAATCATTTAAAGGTGTTTCAAGTGATGTTGTTTCAAAATCATTTTGAAGAACATCTTCTACCCATTTATCTTCATTTAGAGCTTTAATAGCAGCATCAATAGTTAAAAGACCTTTAAGATTTTTTTCCTTGTCGACTACAAAAATACTAGATAACCCTGCCTCTTCCATTTTTCTAACTGCTACACGAGGGCCATCTTTCCAAGTTGTAATGACATCAGGTTTTTTCATTACGTTTGAAGCTTGTAATACCTTTGAACGATCCACATCTTCAACGAAGCTTGAAACATAATCATTTGCTGGATTTTCAAGAATCTCCTCAGATGATCCGATTTGAACAATTGAACCATTTTTCATTATCGCAATTCGGTCCCCTAGCTTAAGGGCTTCATCTAAATCATGTGTAATAAAAAGAATTGTTTTTCCTAGTTTATTTTGCAAATGTAATAGTTCATCTTGCATTTCTTTTCGAATTAACGGATCTAGTGCACTGAATGCTTCATCCATTAGTAAAATATCGCTATCATTTGCTAAAGCACGAGCTAGCCCAACGCGTTGCTGCATTCCACCACTAAGCTCACTTGGATAGCTATCTACATATCCTTTTAACCCTACATCCTCAATTGCCTTTTGCGCTTTCGCTTCTCGTTCTTCTTTTGGAACCCCTTGAACTTCTAAACCAAAAACAACATTTTGCAGGATTGTACGGTGAGGGAATAAAGCAAACTTTTGAAAAACCATTCCTAGCTTTGACCTTCTCGTTTTCATTAAATCTTCTTTATTCATTTTCGTGATGTCTTTACCGTCTATTAATACCTCTCCACCAGTAGGTTCAATTAAACGATTAATTAATCGTATTAACGTTGATTTTCCACTTCCAGACAGTCCCATAATCACAAAGAATTCACCAGGCTTAACTGAAAAAGAAGCTCGATTTACACCTACAGTTAATCCTGTTTCTTCTAAAATTTTATCTTTGTCTTGCCCATCTTCTAATCTTTTAATTCCTTCTTTAGGATTAGAACCGAAGATTTTTGTTAGATTACTAACTTTTATCTTATCCATGAAACACGCCCCTTTCAGTCCATAAAATTACAGTATTCTTATATATAAACTTGGTTTAATTACTAGTAGAGGTTTCTAAAAAGTTTACTAAACCTTTTAGACAACCTCTTCTACTTTTTCTCTCCTTCAATTGGAAAGTACTTAAATAACTCTCCACTTTCCATTGCATCAATAATTCGTTTTGTCCAGTCAAAGTAGATAAGCGTATCATTCATCAACTTTAAATCATGTAAAGCTTCTTCCTTCGCTTCCTCTGATTCGGTGTTATGAGCAACATCTTCTAATAATGGCTTGACCTTATCATTTGCCTTCATAATGATATTTCGTTCTAACCTAATATTTTTAACAAAGAAACTAATAAAGTTTTTCACAAAGTCACGTTCGGCAATATAATGGTCTTTTCTGTCACCTTTTTTCCAAACTTTAATTATCATCTCTGTATCTAGTAATTCTCTTAAGCCTGTACTTACACTACCTTTACTCATCGCAACTGCATCTTTTATTTCATCCAATGACATAGATTTTTTTGAAAAATATAAAACACCGTATATTCGACCTACTGAAGGTGTAACACCATAAATGACCATCGTTTGTGCAATTGAACTGATTAGTACATCTCTAGATTCTTCAATCTTTTCAAGATCATTTTGCAATAGTATACCTCCCTTCAGGATTGTTCATTTATTTTAATTTGTTCAGTTTGTTCAAAACAAATTGAACATCTTGTTATATAGTATAACGTTTTGTTTATCTCGTCAAGTTTTTACAAAATATTTTCTCCCAACTCCAACAAAACTAATCATAGGTGTTTAAAAAGGATCTATTGTAATCAATCCCTTGTGACTACATATGTCAAAGTAATATATTTTCGCTTATTTCAGGTTCGTTTATTCATTAAAAAAAAGAAGAAGTAGGAACCAATTGGCTCCTACTTCTTATGTTAATTCTAATTGAACAACCGCTTCACAATGGTTTGTATGTGGGAACATGTCTACAGGTTGTACTTTTTTTGTTTTGTAGCCACCTTCTTCAAGGATATGTAGATCTCGAGCCAATGTCGCTGGGTTACAGGACACATAGACAATGCGTTTTGGCTTCATTTTCAGCATCGTTTGTAATAGTGCCTCGTCACACCCTTTTCTTGGTGGGTCTACAACAATGACGTCTGCCCTGATACCTTGAGCGTACCACCATGGAATAACTTTTTCAGCTTCTCCTACTGCAAAATCAACATTTTCTATGTGGTTTAACTTTGCATTACGCTTCGCATCATCTATTGCTTCTGGTACAATTTCAACGCCGTATACATGCTTTGTACGTTGAGCTAGAAATAAAGAAATTGTCCCTATTCCACAATAGGCATCAATTACGGTTTCCGTTGTAGTTAGGTTTGCATACTCTAATGCTTTGTCATAGAGTACCTTCGTCTGTTCAGGATTTACTTGATAAAAAGAGCGTGCTGAAATAGCAAACTTAATATCTCCAATGTAATCATAGATGTACTCTTCACCAGAAAGAACAATCGTTTTCTCACCAAATATTACATTTGTTCGGCGATTATTAATGTTTTGCACGATTGACTTTACTTGAGGTAATCGTTCTTGAATTTCTGCAATAATCTTCTTTTTGTGTGGAAGATCTTCACCTTTAGTTATAAGAACGACCATAACATCGCCAGTTACTAAACCATAGCGAGCAACAACATGTCTTAATGTGCCACGATGCTTTTGTTCATCATACCCACGAATTCCATTTTTCTCAGCAATATCTTTCACAGCTTGTACCACTTTATCATTCTCTTCATGCTGAATTAAGCAACTATCCATATTTATAATATGGTGAGAACGTTCTTGGTAAAATCCTGCTACAAGCCCTCCCTCTCTATCAGCTACTGGTACTTGTGCTTTATTACGATAACGCCAAGGGTCTGTCATACCAAGCGTAGGATGAACAGTAACATCTGTGATTTTCCCGATTCTTTCCAATACATCTCGTACTTGCTTCTGCTTTTGTACAAGCTGAGCTTCATAGCTCAGATGCTGTAATTGACAGCCACCGCACTGCTGATAGATTGGGCATGGTGGCTCCGTTCGATCGGTACTCATCTCGCTATATTCCATCACTCTACCAAAGCCGTAGCCCTTTTTTATTTTTACAACTTTGACCTTTGCCTTTTCACCAGGTAACGCTTTAGGAATAAACAGCGTAAATCCGTTCACCTTCGCAACCCCAGCCCCATCATGGGTTAAGTCCTCTATTGTAACTTCAACTATTTGATTTTTTTCTACAGGAGTTCCTTGTTTACTCATTTTTCTCTTCCTTTATACGTCCGTCATTTGCTTACATGATTTTAGCACATTTTTTACTTAGAATAAAATCTTCATTAGACTCTTACCTATAGAGTGCATAAAAAATAGGAGTACAAATCATTTCTGTTGATTCGCATCCCTATCTAATCAATTCATTTAGTTATTTCTTGACTGGAGCTAACATTTGAAAATGTTGATACAAATTAACAAATTCGACTGGTAGCATACCACCGTACTCACCATCTAAATTAAGCTGCATGTTTCCTTCCACAAAAACTTTAATTCTGTTTGCTTGTACATATTTCATCTTTGGATGACCAATATGTTCTCCGCGTAAAGCCTGACTGCCGATACGCACAAACTCAGGGAAGGACATTTTTTCAATAATTATTAAATCAAACATTCCATCTTCTAAATCCGCTTTAGGAGCTAACTTCTCAAAGCCTCCAACAGAATTTGTATTACAAACTAAGAAGAGCATTATTTCTCCCTCATAAAGCTTACCATCATACTCAATACGGACGTTTGTTGGTGAAATTGAAGGGAGCTTTTCTAGCCCCTTTACATAATAGGCGACTTGTCCCATCATTGTTTTGAGCCTACTTGGAACTTCGTATGTTAACTCTGTTAACGTACCACCAGCAGCTATATTCACAAAATATTGTTCTCCTGCCTTACCTATATCAATTGGTCTTGTCTGACCATCACATAATATATCACATGCTGCTTCTATATCTCTTGGAATACCGAGGGCTCTTGCAAAATCATTCGTTGTGCCTGCAGGGATTAATCCCAGAGTTGGTCTATACTCCTGTTCTGCTAATCCATTAACAACTTCGAAAATTGTACCATCTCCCCCAGCAGCAATAACCACATCATACTGTCTCTCTACTGCTATTCTAGCTGCTTTTTTGGCGCATCCTTCCCCTGTTGTTGCATGTGCACTAGCTTCATACCCTACACTTTCTAATCGCTCAAGTACGTAAGGTAATTGCTTCCTCATATACTCTCTTCCAGCGGAAGGATTATAAATGATTCTAACTCTCTTCATTTCGATCCCCTACTTTATAATAAAATGTATCCCATGTATTTACATAGCCGATATTTTTAATTATTGTATCGTAATTAGCTAACCTAGTACAATCTTTGAATTATAATTTGTTGAAAATTGTCAGTTTACTACAGTCTTGATTTGTACAACCTCTTATTTCAATATATCAATTTTTCTTCTGATTATGATACTTTTTTCGATTGTATCATCATTTCCTTTTATTTGAATATAGTTATATTGATGATTTTTTTAAGGAGGAACTAATGTGCAAATTTATGTTGTTCAGCAAGGAGACTCTATTTGGGGAATTTCACAGGCCTATAATATCTCACCTGAGCTATTAATTGAAGCAAACCAACTTCCTGACCCAACTCAACTCGTCTTAGGGCAGGCACTCGTTATCCCTATTTGGGGGAGATTTCATTGGGTCCAGTCAGGGCAGACATTAGAAGATATAAGCAGACAATATGGTGTATCTGTTCAGGAACTCGTTACTATTAATCAAATAGCCGATCCTGGATTAATATCACCTGGATTACGTTTATATATCCCTCAGCAAGAGCGAGTACCAATTGATGTTGGGGCTTATGTTGATTTAAATATTACAGGTCCTGAATCACCAGCGGCAGTTGAAGCAGTTGGCGAATACTTAACCTATTTGCAAATCTTCAGCTATGAATTGAATGAAGACGGTTCCTTAACTCCCATTGAAGACCAACAAATAATTAATACTGCCTATGAAAATCAAGTTGTTCCCCTTATGGTTATCACAAATATTGATGAGGGGCAATTTAGCACTGATTTAGTTACTACTGTCTTAGAAAGTGAACAACTACAAGAACGACTTCTTAATGAAGCCATTGCCGTTATGAATCAAAGGGGTTATTTAGGTCTCGATTTTGATTTAGAATATCTTGGAGAAGTAAATCGAGAGCGCTACAATGAGCTCATGAGAAAAGCACAAGTCCGTTTAGATGAAAGAGGCTACTTTCTCTCTAGTGCTCTTGCTCCAAAGGTTCGAGCTGATATGCCTGGTGTCTTATATGAAGGCCATGATTATGCAGCGCACGGTGAATATGCAGATTTTGTTTTCTTTATGACGTATGAATGGGGTTGGACTGGTGGTCCACCAATGGCGGTTGCCCCTCTTCCACAAGTACGAGAGGTTATTGAATATGCTGCATCAGAGGTTCCAAATGATAAAATCATGATGGGTATTCCATTATATGGATATGACTGGACACTCCCCTTTGAACCAGGTGTAACTAGAGCACGTGCTATTGACCATCAAGAAGCAATTGAGCTTGCTCTCACTTATAATGCAGATATCGAGTATGATCCTGTAGCCCAGTCACCTCATTTTAACTATGTAGATGAAGAAGGCCTTGAACATGAGGTTTGGTTTGAAGATGCGCGAAGTATGCAGGCAAAATTTGATTTAGTGAAAGAGCTTGGCTTACGAGGCTTTTATTATTGGGTACTTGGCTGGGAATTCCCACAAAACTGGCTGCTTATAGAGGATAACTTTATTGTAAATAAAAGAGTGTAACCATCAAGATGATCAATACCATCTGGTTACACTCAAAGTAATATAGGTAGCCGCTTCCTTTTTTAGAATATTTTTTAAGGGAGCGGTACACTTATATTTTTAAAAAGATAAAGCAAATACCCCAAATAATAAGGTAGAAATGATTACAATGACTAAACCTATTACTGTTTCATACGGTAGTAGCTTGAAACGCTCTACCATACCCATATTCACACTCCCTCTTGTAATATGAAAATACGTACCATGAGGCAAATGATCGAGTACTGTTGCCCCAGCATGAACCATAGCCGCTCCAGCGAGTGCCTGAATCCCTAATTCTAAAATAATAGGAGCGAACACATTTCCCGCCACCGCAGTAGCAGCTGCCGTTGACCCTGTTGCTGCTGACATTGTCACCCCAGCAATTGGAGCCAATGCATAGGCTGGTAATCCCATTGAATCAATTGCAGACAAAATTACATCAATAATTGCAGAATGTGCTATGACTCCTGCTAGAGTACCGGTCCCAATAAGCAATATTGCTACACCTGACATTTTTTCTAATCCAGACGTAGCATAGCGATTAATTTCTCTTCCCTTTTTCATAATGATCGCCCCTACTATTCCTCCAATGGGCAGCGCAAATAAAGGATCAATAAACCAACCAAAAAGAGGCTGAAGTAGTAAAAGGAAAATAGCAAAAGCTGGGCCAGACAACGATGCTCCTAAAGAAGGCAATTCAGTCTCTTGTTGTTGTTCAGGTACATCGACATCAGAAATTGAGCTTCCTTTGTTTACTAACTTTTTTGCAATTAAATATGTAATAGCTGCTCCACCTAATGCGGGAATAACTCCTGCAACCATGACTGATGTTAACGGTACTTGAAAGGCTTCCGCTGCTGCAATCGTATTCGGATTGGGTGAGATGATGTTTCCAGCCTTTCCCCCACCTGAAATCGCTAAAAGTACAGCAAACTTCGACATATTTGCCCGCTTAGCAATTGCTAAAGCTATTGGGGCTACCGTTAATACAGCTACTCCTATAAAGACACCTACGCCAGTTAAAATCATCGTAGCACCAGTAATCGCAAGAAGTGCCTTCGTTTCTCCTAACCCGTTAACTATCGATTCTGCAATTCTCTTAGCAGCACCAGATTCTATCAATACACCTGCTAGAACACCTGCAGCAAGTACACGAAGTACAACCCCTGTCATTCCTTGTGCACCTTGTATCATTACTTGGACTGTTTCTGGAATTGGCAGTCCTCCAATTAAGCCGCCAACTAGTGCGCCTAGCATCATGGCATATGGTGGATTCACATGCTTAATAATTAAGATAATCGTTAAAGTGAGTCCAATAAGTGTTCCAAATGAACTGATTTGTATGTCCATATCAATCCCCTATTTCTTCTATTATGTTATATCTGCTATCTCAGCATTAGTAATATCTTGGAGAGACTGAACCGATAATTCAATTTGCAAGCCTATCTTACCTCCACTTACTATGATATTCGAAAGCTCGTTTGCTGCGTTATCAATGTATGTGGGGTATAGCTTTTTCATTCCAATCGGAGAACAACCGCCACGTATATAACCAGTCAAAGCTAGAATATCCTTTACAGGGACCATCTCTACTTTCTTTTCCCCTGAAGACTTTGCAGCTTTTTTCAAATTTAGTTCAGCTTCGACAGGTATAACATACACATTAATTGAATTGCTGCTTCCTTTAGCAACAAGTGTTTTATAAACGATAGACGGATCTCTTTCTACTTTTTTAGCAACTGATACACCATCTATCAATCCATCATCATGGGAGTAAGTTAATATATGATAATCAATCTTCTTTGAATCTAACATTCGCATAGCATTTGTTTTTACCTTTGACAATGTCAACCTCCCTTTCTCTTTTAACTGTTATCATTAATAAAAAAGTAGTAGAATTACATTAAGTTACCAACTAAAAAAGTAATTAAATGACAGAAGAACACTAGTGTACAGTAAGACGCTTATCGCGAAAGTAGGAAAATGTGACTCATGTTCATTTGGTAATTCATTTTTTAACACATTTAATATCATTGCCCCAGACAGAAAAGAGTAAATTACTGAATTCACTACTAGAGATAACTCTATAATTGCCCCTATTAAGCAACCTACTATTACACTTACTGAAAGAATATAGCGTCCGAGCTTCAAGTATTTTCTAGGGCTCTCAAACCAAAGATCGTGTGCTACTGTGAGGAAATGTCCACCTATTGCAATAATATATAACAGTGCTTGTATCCCTTCAATTGCTGAGTGTACGAATATATAAGAAATCATCATAGTATAAAGAGCAAAGAAAGCTACTTCTATCCAAAAGAACACCCATTTTCCCTTATTATTTTGTTTCTCCATAACAACTGCTACTCTCTCAAGCCCGCAATATACTAATAATCCTATTAATCCAACGAAGTATATTTCAATATCCATCGCGAGGTTATCGTTATACTCTCTTATCGATTGTTGATAACCATGTAATGAAGGAAAAATATAAATAAAAACATATGATACAGCCAAGCCTCCAGAAAAGGATAACCACCGATTACGACGAATTCGGTTAGATGGAATAATCCTAACTATGAAAATATAGATGAAAATAAAGGTGACTGCCATACTAATAGATTCTATAGACATAGAAATTTCTCCTTTACATACCTTCTCTCCAATAAAGTATTATTTCCCTATAAGGTTTGGAGAAAAACATTCTGATAAATTGGTTAAGAAAAGAGTACATTTTCAGAGTGAGCAATACTAGATGGTTAATGGTTAATGGTTAATTACTTTGTTTTGAAAGAATAAACTTAGGAAATAAATAAAAAATAGGTTCAATCATTATCGATTGAACCATTTTGCTTATATTTTAAATATCAAATTTGAAGATATTTTTTTAAAAATTTAAGATAACTTTTTGATTCGGATAAAGTCTGTGTTATTATTCTGTACACTTTAATTTTTTTACTTATAGTTTTGTTTTATATATATTGAAGATATTGACTCTTCGAGCCAATCGCTCTTCAGCTTTGTCTTCATCAACGAAAAAAAGCACCCTCTTAAAGGATGCTTTACATTTACCTAGCAACGTCCTACTCTCGCAGGGGGAAGCCCCCAACTACCATCGGCGCTGAAGAGCTTAACTTCCGTGTTCGGCATGGGAACGGGTGTGGCCTCTTCGCCATCATCACTAGATTCTCTGAGAGTTGTTCTCTCAAAACTAGATAGTGTTATATATGCAGGTCGTCGAATTCATTTCAACCTTAGAAAATTGGATAAGCCCTCGACCGATTAGTATCTCTCAGCTCCACATGTCACCATGCTTCCACCCGAGACCTATCAACCTCATCATCTCTAAGGGGTCTTACTTACTTAACGTAATGGGAAATCTCATCTTGAGGGGGGCTTCATGCTTAGATGCTTTCAGCACTTATCCCGTCCACACGTAGCTACCCAGCTATGCTCCTGGCGGAACAACTGGTACACCAGCGGTGTGTCCATCCCGGTCCTCTCGTACTAAGGACAGCTCCTCTCAAATTTCCTACGCCCGCGACGGATAGGGACCGAACTGTCTCACGACGTTCTGAACCCAGCTCGCGTACCGCTTTAATGGGCGAACAGCCCAACCCTTGGGACCTACTTCAGCCCCAGGATGCGATGAGCCGACATCGAGGTGCCAAACCTCCCCGTCGATGTGGACTCTTGGGGGAGATAAGCCTGTTATCCCCAGGGTAGCTTTTATCCGTTGAGCGATGGCCCTTCCATGCGGAACCACCGGATCACTAAGCCCGACTTTCGTCCCTGCTCGACTTGTAGGTCTCGCAGTCAAGCTCCCTTATGCCTTTGCACTCTACGAATGATTTCCAACCATTCTGAGGGAACCTTTGGGCGCCTCCGTTACTGTTTAGGAGGCGACCGCCCCAGTCAAACTGCCCACCTGACACTGTCCCCGAACCGGATCACGGTCCTAGGTTAGAATTTCAATACAGTCAGGGTAGTATCCCACCGACGCCTCCACCGAAGCTTGCGCTCCGGTTTCCAAGGCTCCTACCTATCCTGTACAAACTGTACCAAAATCCAATATCAAGCTACAGTAAAGCTCCATGGGGTCTTTCCGTCCTGTCGCGGGTAACCTGCATCTTCACAGGTAATATAATTTCACCGGGTCTCTCGTTGAGACAGTATCCAAGTCGTTACACCATTCGTGCGGGTCGGAACTTACCCGACAAGGAATTTCGCTACCTTAGGACCGTTATAGTTACGGCCGCCGTTTACTGGGGCTTCAATTCAAAGCTTCTCCCGAAGGATAACCTCTCCTCTTAACCTTCCAGCACCGGGCAGGTGTCAGCCCCTATACTTCGCCTTGCGGCTTCGCAGAGACCTGTGTTTTTGCTAAACAGTCGCTTGGATCTTTTCACTGCGGCTCTCTCGGGCTTGCACCCTAACAGAGCACCCCTTCTCCCGAAGTTACGGGGTCATTTTGCCGAGTTCCTTAACGAGAGTTCTCCCGAGCGTCTTAGAATTCTCTTCTCGCCTACCTGTGTCGGTTTGCGGTACGGGCACCTCTCACCTCGCTAGAGGCTTTTCTTGGCAGTGGAGGATCAGGAACTTCGCTACTATTATTTCGCTCGCCATCACAGCTCAGCCTTTACGATAAGCGGATTTTCCTACTTACCAGCCTAACTGCTTGGACGCACATATCCATCAGTGCGCTTACCCTACCTTACTGCGTCCCCCCATTACTCAAACGGTGAGGAGGTGGTACAGGAATATCAACCTGTTGTCCATCGCCTACGCCTTTCGGCCTCGGCTTAGGTCCCGACTTACCCTGAGCGGACGAGCCTTCCTCAGGAAACCTTGGGCTTTCGACGGAGGGGATTCTCACCCCTCTTTTCGCTACTCATACCGGCATTCTCACTTCTAAGCGCTCCACCAGTCCTCTCGGTCTGACTTCGCAGCACTTAGAACGCTCCCCTACCACTGACACCTAAGGTGTCAATCCATAGCTTCGGTGATACGTTTAGCCCCGGTACATTTTCGGCGCAGAGTCACTCGACCAGTGAGCTATTACGCACTCTTTAAATGGTGGCTGCTTCTAAGCCAACATCCTGGTTGTCTGTGCAACTCCACATCCTTTTCCACTTAACGTATACTTTGGGACCTTAGCTGATGGTCTGGGCTGTTTCCCTCTTGACTACGGATCTTAGCACTCGCAGTCTGACTCCCGAGGATAAGTATTTGGCATTCGGAGTTTGACTGAATTCGGTAATCCTGTGGGGACCCCTAGTCCAATCAGTGCTCTACCTCCAATACTCTCACCTCGAGGCTAGCCCTAAAGCTATTTCGGGGAGAACCAGCTATCTCCGAGTTCGATTGGCATTTCACCCCTACCCACACCTCATCCCCGCATTTTTCAACATGCGTGGGTTCGGGCCTCCATTCAGTGTTACCTGAACTTCACCCTGGACATGGGTAGATCACACGGTTTCGGGTCTACGACGGCGTACTGTAATCGCCCTATTCAGACTCGCTTTCGCTACGGCTCCGCATTATCTGCTTAACCTTGCACGACATCGTAACTCGCCGGTTCATTCTACAAAAGGCACGCCATCACCCGTAAATGGGCTCTGACTACTTGTAGGCACACGGTTTCAGGATCTGTTTCACTCCCCTCCCGGGGTGCTTTTCACCTTTCCCTCACGGTACTGGTTCACTATCGGTCACTAGGGAGTATTTAGCCTTGGGAGATGGTCCTCCCAGATTCCGACGGGGTTTCACGTGTCCCGCCGTACTCAGGATCCACTCTGGAGGAAACGAAGTTTCGACTACAGGGCTGTTACCTTGTTTCGCGGACCTTTCCAGGTCGCTTCATCTACTTCGTTTCTTTCTTACTCCGTATAGAGTGTCCTACAACCCCAAGAGGCAAGCCTCTTGGTTTGGGCTATATTCCGTTTCGCTCGCCGCTACTCAGGAAATCGCATTTGCTTTCTCTTCCTCTGGGTACTTAGATGTTTCAGTTCCCCAGGTCTACCTCCACATACCCTATGTATTCAGGTATGGGTACCATCCCATTACGGATGGTGGGTTCCCCCATTCGGAAATCTCCGGATCAAAGCTTACTTACAGCTCCCCGAAGCATATCGGTGTTCGTCCCGTCCTTCATCGGCTCCTAGTGCCAAGGCATCCACCGTGCGCCCTTTCTAGCTTAACCATGACAAAACATAATTGCTAATTGCAAATTACGAATTGCTAATTAAAACCTTAAAGGTTCGTCAGCGTGTAATCGCTAAGGCGATTACACTTAAATGAATTCTTGACTTCTCAAGTAAAACTCAATCGATAAACGATCAAATTATACTAGTTGCATATATAAATCACTATCTAGTTTTCAAAGAACAAGGCTACTACATTGAGTAGCTTCTTTGCTGCCTTGCGACGAGTAATCGCAGGAGCAAATGTATTTGTTGAGAGATTTATTCTCTCAAAACTGAACGACAAAAGTCCGAAGCGTCGAACAACACATAATGTGAAGTCCGTCGACTAGAGTTAAATACTCCATAGAAAGGAGGTGATCCAGCCGCACCTTCCGATACGGCTACCTTGTTACGACTTCACCCCAATCATCTGTCCCACCTTAGGCGGCTGGCTCCAAAAGGTTACCCCACCGACTTCGGGTGTTACAAACTCTCGTGGTGTGACGGGCGGTGTGTACAAGGCCCGGGAACGTATTCACCGCGGCATGCTGATCCGCGATTACTAGCGATTCCGGCTTCATGTAGGCGAGTTGCAGCCTACAATCCGAACTGAGAATGGCTTTATGGGATTGGCTCAACCTCGCGGTTTCGCTGCCCTTTGTACCATCCATTGTAGCACGTGTGTAGCCCAGGTCATAAGGGGCATGATGATTTGACGTCATCCCCACCTTCCTCCGGTTTGTCACCGGCAGTCACCTTAGAGTGCCCAACTGAATGCTGGCAACTAAGATCAAGGGTTGCGCTCGTTGCGGGACTTAACCCAACATCTCACGACACGAGCTGACGACAACCATGCACCACCTGTCACTTTGTCCCCCGAAGGGGAAAGCCCTATCTCTAGGGTGGTCAAAGGATGTCAAGACCTGGTAAGGTTCTTCGCGTTGCTTCGAATTAAACCACATGCTCCACCGCTTGTGCGGGCCCCCGTCAATTCCTTTGAGTTTCAGCCTTGCGGCCGTACTCCCCAGGCGGAGTGCTTAATGTGTTAACTTCGGCACTAAGGGCATCGAAACCCCTAACACCTAGCACTCATCGTTTACGGCGTGGACTACCAGGGTATCTAATCCTGTTTGCTCCCCACGCTTTCGCGCCTCAGCGTCAGTTACAGACCAGAGAGTCGCCTTCGCCACTGGTGTTCCTCCACATATCTACGCATTTCACCGCTACACGTGGAATTCCACTCTCCTCTTCTGTACTCAAGTCTCCCAGTTTCCAATGACCCTCCACGGTTGAGCCGTGGGCTTTCACATCAGACTTAAAAGACCGCCTGCGCGCGCTTTACGCCCAATAATTCCGGACAACGCTTGCCACCTACGTATTACCGCGGCTGCTGGCACGTAGTTAGCCGTGGCTTTCTGGTTAGGTACCGTCAAGGTGCCGCCCTATTTGAACGGCACTTGTTCTTCCCTAACAACAGAGCTTTACGACCCGAAGGCCTTCATCGCTCACGCGGCGTTGCTCCGTCAGACTTTCGTCCATTGCGGAAGATTCCCTACTGCTGCCTCCCGTAGGAGTCTGGGCCGTGTCTCAGTCCCAGTGTGGCCGATCACCCTCTCAGGTCGGCTACGCATCGTCGCCTTGGTAAGCCACTACCTTACCAACTAGCTAATGCGCCGCAGGCCCATCTTGTAGTGTTAGCCGAGGCCAACTTTAAGATAACACGCATGCGCGAATTATCTAACATCCGGTATTAGCTCCGGTTTCCCGAAGTTATCCCAGTCTACAAGGCAGGTTGCCTACGTGTTACTCACCCGTCCGCCGCTAACGTCCGGGAGCAAGCTCCCTTCAGTCCGCTCGACTTGCATGTATTAGGCACGCCGCCAGCGTTCGTCCTGAGCCAGGATCAAACTCTCCGTAGAAAGTGTGATATAAGCTCACTGTCACAAACGTGACGTTTCGATTTTAAAAAATCGAGAAAATTAACGAGATGTGTTTACATCTCTTTTACGCTTGGCTTTTGTCTTGTTCAGTTTTCAAAGAACAACTTGTCACTTGCTTCAGCAACATTTATTAATGTAACACATCAACACTACCAAAGTCAACATCATTTTCAAAAGAATTTATTTTTCTTTTTTAGATGCATTGCTTTAAGCAACATAAAATAATATACCATTTCTAATTATGCTTTGCAACTCTTTTTTAAATTTATTTGTTTTGTTTACCTGTAGTATCTTTACCCAACAGTACAAAGATTAAAACCCTTTTTTGTAAATTTATTTTCAACTCTACAATTTTTTTTAAAAATCCCATTGTAATAGGATCTCTCCTAGCACAATGGGAATCATTATATTATCTCTTTTTAATTTCTTGCATGATTAATTTATTAACTAATGGAGGATTCGCTTTACCTTTAGTTGCTTTCATTACTTGTCCAACAAGGAAGCCAACTGCTTTTTCTTTTCCTTCTTTGAAGTCAGTAACTGATTGAGGGTTATTATCAAGAGCCTCATTTACAATTTTAAGTAGTTCTCCCTCATCAGAGATTTGAACAAGTCCTTTTTCTTTAACGATTGTCTCAGGGTCTCCACCATTTTCAATTAACTCTTTGAAAACAGTCTTTGCAATTTTAGAAGAGATTGTTCCCTTTTCTATTAAAGAAATCATTTTAGCAAGACTTTCTGATGTAAGTGGAACCTCGCCTATTTCTTTATTATTTGCATTTAAATAAGCAGACATATCTCCCATAACCCAGTTTGCTACTTGTTTTGGTTCTGCTTTGTGAGACAGAGCTTCTTCAAAGAAATCAGCTAATGCTTTAGAAGCTGTAATAACGCCTGCGTCATAATCAGATAAACCTAACTCACCAGCATAACGTGCTTTTCTTTGGTCTGGCAACTCAGGAATTTCAGCACGAACGCGTTCTTTCCACTCTTCATCAATCACTGTTCCCACAAGATCAGGATCTGGAAAGTAACGATAATCGTCAGCACCTTCTTTTACACGCATAAGCAATGTTTCATTTTTCACATCATCCCAGCGACGCGTTTCTTGTGCTAGTACTTGACCTTCTAATAACTCTCTTTCTTGACGAATTTGCTCATAAGCTAGTCCCTTTTTAACATGAGCAAAAGAGTTTAAGTTCTTTAATTCCGTCTTTGTACCAAACTCCTCTTGTCCTACAGGACGTAATGAGATGTTGGCATCACAGCGTAGTGAACCTTGTTCCATTTTACAATCCGATACTTCTGTATATTCAAGAATCGCCTTAAGCTTCTCTAAATATGCATATGCTTCTTCAGGTGAACGAAGGTCTGGCTCAGATACAATCTCAATTAACGGTGTACCAACACGGTTAAAGTCTACTAATGAATAGTCTCCGTACTCAGAGTGTGTTAACTTCCCTGCATCTTCCTCTAAGTGTATGCGTGTAATCCCAATTGTTTTCTTCTCACCATCTACTTCAATTTCTATCGAACCATGCTCCCCAATCGGTTTATCTAATTGAGAGATTTGGTATGCTTTCGGGCTGTCAGGATAGAAATAGTTTTTACGATCGAATACTGTTTCCTCTGCAATCTGACAGTTAAGAGCCATAGAAGCTCTCATCCCATATTCCACTGCTTGTTTGTTCAATACAGGTAAAACACCTGGGTGACCTAAGCAAATTGGACATGTATGTGTATTTGGCGGAGCTCCAAACTCAGTGGAGCATCCACAGAAGATCTTTGACTTTGTTTTTAACTCTACATGAACCTCAAGTCCAATGACTGTTTCAAATTTCACGTTTTTTCTCCCCCCTTACAGTTCCGGCTTTGCCTTATGATGGTCTGTTGCTTGTTCATATGTATGAGCAACACGATAAATTGTTCCTTCATCAAAGTGCTTTCCAATGATTTGAAGCCCTACAGGTAAACCATTTGAGAAACCACACGGTACAGAAATCGCTGGTACTCCTGCAAGGTTTACTGGAATTGTTAAAATATCATTTGCATACATTGTTAATGGATCGTCCACTTTTTCACCAATTTTAAACGCAGTTGTCGGCGCAGTTGGTCCAATAATAACATCATACTTTTCAAGTACATCGTCAAAATCTTTCTTAATTAACGTACGTACTTTTTGAGCTTTTTTATAGTAAGCATCGTAATATCCAGAGCTTAATGCATAAGTTCCGAGCATTATACGACGTTTAACCTCGTCACCAAATCCTTGGCTACGAGTTTCTTTGTACATTTCAAGTAAATTCTCTGCATTATCCGAACGCACCCCATATCGAACACCATCAAAACGAGCAAGATTTGCTGATGCTTCTGAAGAGGAAAGTAAATAATATGTTGCCACTGCATACTTAGAGTGAGGTAATGACACCTCTTCCCATGTAGCGCCTTGAGCCTCTAACACTTTTAAAGCAGCAAGAATTTTTTCCTTTACATCTGTATTTACACCTTCTGCAAGGTATTCCTTAGGTACGGCAATCTTAAGACCTTGAACGTTTCCAGTTAATGATGAAAGATAATCAACAACGTCTACATTTGCTGAAGTTGTATCCATCTTGTCGTGACCGGCTAGTACTTGTAGAACTAATGCGTTATCTTCTACTGTACGGGTAATCGGACCTATTTGGTCTAGCGATGATGCAAAAGCAACTAGTCCAAATCTTGAAACACGACCATACGTTGGTTTAAGGCCAACTACACCACAATAAGCAGCTGGTTGACGGATTGAACCACCTGTATCTGAACCTAATGAGAACACAACTTCTCCTGCCGCTACCGAAGCAGCTGAACCACCACTAGACCCCCCTGGAACATAATCCGTATTCCATGGATTTCTCGTGTTGAAGAGACCTGAATTTTCAGTTGAAGAACCCATCGCAAACTCATCCATGTTTAGTTTTCCCATTGTCACAGACTGAGCTTCCTGTAGCTTTTTCGTAACAGTTGCATCGTGAACTGCTTCAAAATTAGCTAAAAGCTTACTTGAACAAGTTGTCTTTAGACCTCTTACCATGATATTGTCTTTAATTCCAGCTGGTATTCCAAACAGAAGTCCTCTTGTACTATCTTTTTCAAGTGCCTCATCTAATTGTTTGGCATAACTTTTTGCCTGCTCATCATTTAATGAAACGAATGCCTTTACCTTATCATCTACTTCTGAAATTCGTTGCTGAGATGCATCAACTAGCTCAGAAACCGATACTTCTTTATTATGTAATCGTTTATGTAAGTCAGAAATACTTCCCTCTAAAATTGACATACTATCCCCTCCTTTACTCCATTATCGATGGTACCTTAACTTGTCCATCTTGTTGGTCCGGTGCATTCTTCAATACCTCTTCAACCGGTAATGATTCTCTTACTTCATCCTCACGTAAGACATTTTGAATGTTCAATACGTGTGTAGTTGGTTCAATTCCTTCTGTATCAAGTTCATTTAATTGTTCTGCAAATGTAATGATTGCATCTAATTGCTTTGTAAAAAGTTCTGCTTCTTCTTCAGTAACTGATAAACGTGCTAAATTGGCAACATGTTTTACTTCGTCTTTTGTAATACGAGCCATGCTATCACCTCCAAAAATCGTACATTTCACAATAAATAGATAATACCAAATTACGTAGTAACAGGCAACAAAGTGGGGAGGGGGATAATGGTGAATTATGAGTTATGAGTTATGAATTGCTAATTGCTAATTGCTAATTGCTAATTGCTAATTGCTAATTGCTAATTGCTAATTGCTAATTGCTAATTGCTAATTGCTAATTGCTAATTGCTAATTGCTCGGCTGATAAATCAGCCGCGACAATTAGCAAAGACTCGTTCTAGCTTTGCTAGAACATCTATAGGTCTTAATTCGCCATTTGCCATTCTACATTTGCAATTCGCAATTCGTTTTTCAATAAAAAAAGAACACAACGTCGGTTTAATTGTCCTCGTTGTGTTCGTTCTGTCTATCGATAGATATGAATGATTGGTTCTTCGTTTGGGTTTCTGATGATGATGCTTTCGTTTCCTGCAACTGAAGTGATATACACTTGGACCTTTAAGCTATTCGGGAATCGCTGTGTGATACGGTCTGCAACATATTGTGTTAAGGCTATCACTTCTGCTTTCCCATAATAACGAATTGGCACTTCAATTGTTAATTCATGGAGCTGTTCATTCTTATAATACCCTTTGCCAACAACACCAATAAAGTTGTCAAAAAATCCTTCTATCTCTTCTTTTAACTTCATGAAACGCTCTGCATCATTACGTTGTTCTGCTGTCGCATCTCTAGACGGGAACAAATAATACCGCTCATTTATTCGTTGCCAATTTCCTATTTCTCTTGCCGGTTCAGCAACACCTTTTGCAAAGAATGTTCCTGGAATAACAGAGTTCTGCTCTTGTTCCATAAATAAAGCTACTATTATTGGAACATTTTCTAAAACACCATTTTCACGATTAACCTCACGCAGACGAGAAACAACCTCACTTGCCATACGTCTTCCCTCTGCTTCTACCTTTTGAGGGTCTAATTGCTTACTATAAAAATGATATCGTCCTTGGTCATCTTCTACTCTAAAATGATAGACACTATTCAACGATAGACCGACGACAATTCCACCTAATTCAAGGTTACCATTTTCATTTTCCACAAGATAATTGTGTTCTAAAATATGAGATAAGTATCTCGGCTGACTTTCCTCTCTCTCCCTCAGCGTTTCCCCATCACCTAGAGGAGGATTAATACCCGCTGGGTTGTTTTCTTCATGGTAACGAATCAACCAACTATTCAACTCATCCTTCTCAATATATTGACCTTCACGGAAAAAGTATTGTTCTGGGCTGAATCGTTCATTCGCTAACCCCATTAGACCCATTTCTAACTGTTCCAAATCAAATCGATTATAAACAACCGCATTACTAAATCCTCTGGCTTCCCCGTGAGTATAAACCCCTTCATAAAGAACACTACGATAGTAATTTTCCTGTGTATATATTTGCGGGCTTAATTCTACCAGTTGTTCCTGTTCATGTTCCTCTACTTCGATAAGCTCTTCTTCGCTTCCGATAAAGGGTAAACACCCAGATAGAAGAAAAACACTCGATAAGACGACCGCACTTATTCGTTTGATCATCTTGCAACACTCCTCATCCAAGCCAACTACTATTAGTTGTTTTCTAATTCTTGTATTAAACGCTCTTCATTCCAAACTTCAATTCCAAGTGACTCAGCTTTATCTAATTTAGATCCTGCATCCTCACCAGCAATTAGAAGGTCAGTTTTCTTACTGACACTTCCTGTTACCTTACCGCCAAGAGCTTCTATCTTTTCTTTTGCTTCATTTCGAGAAAGGACTTCTAACCTACCCGTTAAAACAACTGTTTTTTCTGCAAAAGGGCTATCTTTTACAGCTTCAACAGAAATCTTTGGCCCTGTATATGTTAGATTTACATTAAGTTCTTTTAACTCAGAGATAAGTTCTTGAACCTCTGGCATCTCAAAATAACTAACAATTGAATCCGCCATTTTTTCACCAATTTCGTTTACAGCAACTAACTCATCGTA
Source organism: Bacillus sp. FJAT-45350 (assembly GCF_002335805.1). NCBI lineage: Bacteria > Bacillati > Bacillota > Bacilli > Caryophanales > Bacillaceae > Bacillus > Bacillus sp. FJAT-45350. The sequence goes on from NZ_NISU01000001.1 coordinate 2,924,811, forward strand.
GCTAGCATCATTTAATGAATCAATCGTTTCAAACTGCATCGCTAATGTCTTTGCTGCCTTTGCTCCTACAAAACGAATACCAAGTCCAAATAACAGACGTTCTAATGAATTTTGTTTCGTCGCTTCAATAGCAGCTAAGAGGTTATCAACCGATTTCTCTCCCATCCGCTCTAGGTTAAGTAGTTCTTCCCTATTTAGCTTGTATATATCGGCTACATCCTGAACAAGCTCATGCTCAAATAATTGCGAGATTACCTTTTCACCAAGACCATCAATGTTCATCGCATTACGAGAAACAAAATGAATTAAACCTTCACGAATTTGTGCTGAACACTTTGGATTAATGCAACGTAGGGCCACTTCCCCTTCTAAACGGACAAGCTCACTTTCGCACGCCGGACAATGGGTAGGCATGCGAAACTCCTCTTCTTCACCTGTTCGTCTATCAGCAAGAACGTTTACAACCTCAGGAATGATATCTCCCGCTTTCTTAATAACAACAAAGTCACCAAGCTTAATATCCTTTTCTCGAATTAAGTCTTCATTATGCAACGAAGCTCTTTTTACTGTCGTCCCAGCAACGGTAACAGGAGATAGTAATGCAGTAGGTGTGACAACCCCTGTTCTTCCGATGCTTAATTCAATCCCCTCTAGCTTCGTGACAACTTCTTCAGCCGGAAATTTATAAGCCGTAGCCCATCTCGGACTTTTTGCTGTGAAGCCTAGCTCCTTTTGATGCTCAAGACTATCGACTTTAATAACGATACCGTCTATTTCATATGGTAATTCAGCACGGCGTTCTAGCCAACTGTTAATATATTCAATTACCTCTTCTATTGACTCACAATGCTTATTCTCTTGATTCGTCTTAAAGCCTATTTCTTTCAAATACTCTAAGCCTTGATGGTGAGAGAAAACTTCATTACCTTCGAGCAGTCCAATTCCATATAAAAAGACATCTAGGTTTCTTTTTGCTGCAATTTTCGGATTTAATTGACGTAAAGAACCAGCTGCAGCATTTCTTGGATTCGCAAACTTCTCTTCTCCAGCCAATTCCCTATCCTTATTTAATGCTTCAAAAGAGCGCTTCGGCATAAACGCTTCACCACGAACCTCGATATCTACGTTTTCTTTTAAACGAAGTGGTATAGATCGGATTGTTTTTAAATTTTGTGTAATGTCTTCTCCAATTGTACCATCTCCCCTAGTCGCTCCGCGGATAAATTTCCCGTTTTCATACGTTAAGGAGACAGCTAACCCATCAATTTTTAACTCACAGCTATACGTAGGTTGCTCATCATCAATCCCTTGTCGAACACGTCGGTCAAAGTCTCGTAAATCTTCCTCATTAAAGGCATTTCCTAAGCTAAGCATTGGGATTTTATGTTCTACTTTTTCAAAATGAGGCAAAGGCGCCCCTCCTACGCGAACAGAGGGTGAACTTTCACTTTGAAATTGAGGATATTGTTGTTCTAGCTCTAACAATTCCTGCATTAACTGGTCGTATTCCACATCTGTTACGACCGGGTTATCTAGCACGTAGTAATGGTAACCATAGTCTTCAAGTAACTCTCGTAGCTTATCAATTCGAGCTTCTGCTTCAATTGTTTTCATTATCGTTCGTTCCTTTCAACCAAGCTCTGGACAAACTTTTCCTATTATACCTTCTTAATCGGAGCAAATTTAGCAAATAATCGTTTGATTCCAGTTGGTGGTGGGAAAGCAATATCTAATTCTACCGAGTCCCCTTCACCTTTCAAACTGACGACCGTACCAATTCCCCATTTTCCGTGCTCTGCTTTATCTCCTACACTCCATTGGAACTGTTCTCCACCCGTTGTATTCATTTTCGGACGAGAAACAGGTCTTGTTGGTGATGGAGAGGTTGAACGAGATGTTTTTGCCCATTGTGGCATTGGCTTGTCTTCATTTAAGTTCTCTAGTAACTCTTCAGGAACTTCTGCAATAAAGCGTGATGGTGGATTTGTATTTGTTCGGCCAAATAATGTTCTCATTCTCGCATTCGTTAAATGTAATTTTTGCTCCGCACGAGTAATACCAACATAAGCTAAGCGGCGCTCCTCTTCCATTTCTTCCTCTTCAAATAGAGAACGACTATGAGGGAACACACCTTCCTCCATCCCAACTAAAAAGACAATCGGAAATTCTAAGCCCTTTGCTGAGTGAAGTGTCATTAAGACAACTGCATCAGTTGGTTCTTCCTCATCTTCATCTAGCTTATCAATATCAGCAATTAATGCTAAATCAGTTAAAAAGGCAACAAGTGATTTATCATCATTCTTTTTCTCAAAATCCTGAGTTACCGATAAGAACTCATCAATATTTTCTAGACGACTTTGTGCTTCAAGTGTTTTCTCATTTTTTAACGCTTCACGATAACCTGTTTGCTCTAGTAGTTCTTCTACTAATTCAGTGACAGATAAAAACTCTTGCATTTGAATCCAATTATTCATTTTCGTCGCAAAATCATGTAGCTTCGTTACAACTCTTGCACTTAAGCCAATTTGCTCAACCTCTTGTAATGCTCTGAAAATTGTAATATCCTGATTCGCCGCAAATTGAGCAACCTTGTCCATCGTTGCTGCTCCGATTCCACGTTTTGGTACATTAATAACCCTTAGTAAGCTAATATCATCATCAGGATTGGCTATTAATCGCAAATAAGCTAATACATCTTTAATTTCTTTACGATCGTAGAACTTAGTCCCACCGACAATATTATAATCAATATTAGATTTAAGGAGCATTTCCTCCATTACACGGGACTGAGCATTCGTACGGTATAAAATCGCAATATCAGAATTCTTATACTGCCCACTTTGAACAGCTTCTTTTATCTTACCTACAACAAAGTAAGATTCGTCCTGCTCACTATCAGCCTGGTAGTACGTGATTTTTTGACCTTCATCATTTTCAGTCCATAGCTTTTTCGGTTTTCTATTTAAATTCTTCTCAATCACTTGATTTGCTGCATTAAGAATCGTTTTTGTTGAACGATAATTTTGTTCAAGTAAAATAACTTGTGCGTTAGGGTAATCCTGTTCAAAAGATAGAATATTCTTAATATCAGCTCCGCGCCAGCGATAAATTGACTGATCTGAGTCCCCTACGACACAGATGTTTTTCAAGCGGTCGCTAATCATTTTGACTAGCATGTATTGAGCTCTGTTTGTATCCTGGTACTCATCCACAAGTACATACTGGAATTTACGTTGGTAGTATTCAAGAACTTCTGGCACTAACTTGAATAACGTGATTGTCTTCATAATTAAATCATCAAAATCTAGTGATTGGTTCTTCTTTAGCTGCTTTTGATATTCTTCATACACTTCTGCAGCTGTTTCCTCATAAGGTCCACTTGCAATTTTACTGAACTCTTCTGGCTTTTTCAGTTCATTCTTAGCACCGCTAATTGACCCTAAAATACTTCTTGGTTCAAACTTCTTCGGATCAATATTCTTCGATTTTAGAATTTGCTTAATAACAGATAGCTGGTCTGCAGAATCTAAAATTGTAAAATTACGATTGTATCCAATGCGGTCGATGTCTCGACGCAAAATTCGGACACACATTGAGTGGAACGTTGAAATCCAAATATCTTCTGCTATTGGACCAACAAGCTGTCCTACCCTATCCTTCATCTCTCTAGCTGCTTTATTTGTAAACGTAATCGCGAGAACATTCCAAGGTGCAATCCCTTTTTCTCGAAGTAAATAAGCAATACGATGAGTTAGTACCCTAGTCTTACCACTTCCTGCACCAGCCATTAGTAATAGCGGTCCATCAGTATGGACTACCGCTTTTCTCTGCTCTGGGTTTAACCCCGATAGCATCTTTTCAATTATTTTCCCCTGCATATTATCACCGCCATAGAAACATATGTTCTTATCACTTTCATTGTAAACTCTATTGCTTTTGACTGCAATTATTCTTTTACTGCTTTAACTGTTTTTAATGCTTCTTTAAAATCATCATAGATGACATTTCCTACAATGACCGTATCAGCAAAATTAGCCATTTCCTTCGCTTGTTCTGGAGTTGTGATTCCACCACCGTAGAAAAGCCTTGTATCTTTCAAAACCCCTTTTGCCTTTTTCACGATTGCTACATCCCCATACGCACCGCTATATTCCACGTAAAATATAGGAAGCTTGTACATGTGTTCTGCCATTCTTGCATAGGCAACTACATCCTCTTTATCTAGTTCACAAACTGCGTCTGTTAGTTTAGCTACTTTAGATTTTTCATTTAAAACACAGTAGCCCTCCATGATAATTTCTTCCCAATTCATTATTGCACCAAATTCTTTAACAGCCTTATGATGAAGCTGAGTAATCCATTTTGTATCCCTACTATTTAGTACAGTTGGGATAAAATAATAATCAAATCCAGGTGTTAATGCCTCGATGTTTGATACCTCAAGAGCACAAGAAACCGAATAGCGACGGATTTGAGCTAATAACATTAATGTATTATCCAACGTAACTCCATCCGAGCCTCCTACAATAATGCCATCAGTACCAGATTCACAAATTGCTTCTAATTCCTCATCAGTTATCTCTTTATTTGGGTCAAGCTTAAACGCATGCTTCCACTGTCTATAGTCAAGCATCTATTGTCCTCCATTATCTCTATGCACTTTTTTCATACCTGTCTGATTATATCAAATAAAGAGGGAGGAACTAAAGGGCGATCCAAAATCAGTTCGTAAATTCATTGAAACTTTATCATCTAATTAGTATTTCAACCGTAAATTATGGTAATATTCCTCAATAGAAAATATAAAAGGTGGTATTCTTCCATGAGCAAAAACCAACTTAAACAACAGCTAGCAGTTGCAACAAGAGAATCTATTGCTGATTTAGTTATAAAAAATGGAAAAATACTTGATGTGTTTAACCGTGAAATTATCGAAGAAGACGTAGCCATTAAAGATGGAAAATTTGTTGGCATTGGCGACTATGATGGGAAGGAAATAATTGATGCTAAAGGTTCCTTTGTTTGTCCTACATTTATTGATGGGCATGTTCATATTGAATCTTCTATGGTGACACCTAACGAATTAGGAAAAGTATTACTTCCTCACGGAGTATCAACAATTATTGCTGATCCACACGAAATTGCCAACGTCTCTGGCAGTGATGGGATTCAATATATTTTAGATGCTTCGGAAAAGTCTCCCTTAAACATCTATATCATGTTGCCATCTTGCGTGCCCGCAACGGAATTTGAACATTCTGGTGCTACCCTTACAGCGGAGGATTTAGCTCCATTCTATGACCACCCTCTTGTTCTAGGTTTAGCGGAAGTGATGGACTTTCCAGCTGTGTTAACTGGAAAGGACCAAATGCTTGATAAGCTACTCTCAGCTAGCAAATATGAAAAACTCATCGACGGTCACGCTGCCGGTCTAGATAAATACGGTTTAAACGGTTATATGACGGCTGGAATTCGTACAGATCACGAAGCCATTTCTGTGAAGGAAGCAAAAGAACGACTTCAAAGAGGAATGCACTTAATGATTCGGGAAGGCTCAGTAGCAAAGGATTTAGTAAACTTACTTCCTGTAGTTACTGAAAAAAATGCTTCTCGTTGTCTATTTGTCACTGACGATAAGCATTTAGATGACCTACTTGAAGAAGGAAACATCGACCATAATGTGAGACTAGCTATTACAAATGGAATGGACCCATTATTAGCCTATTGTATGGCTTCATTTCATAGCGCTCAATATTTTGGTTTGCAAACAAAAGGAGCCATTGCACCTGGATATGATGCAGACTTCATGCTTGTATCAAATATAGAAGAAGTAACCATTAAACAAGTATTTACAAACGGCGCTATTGTAGCGCAAGACGGAAAGCTCGTCATTGAAACAGAGGATTCATACATTGTTCCACCAGTGAACTTAACAAAGAGTGTCAATCTGCCAGAACTAAAAGCAGAGAATTTTCAAATTAAGTTAGATTCAGCCAAAGCAAATATTATTGACATTATCCCAAATTCCCTTGTAACAAAACACATGATAGAAGAAGTAGACATCGAGAATGGTATCTTTATTCCATCAGTAGAAAAGGATCAACTTAAGCTAACAGTGATTGAACGCCATCATCAGACTGGACACATCGGGCTTGGAATTGTAAAAGGATTAAAGCTCCAAGCTGGAGCAATCGCATCGACAGTAGCACACGATTCGCACAACCTTATTGTCTGCTCTACTAATGATCAAGATTTACTAACAGCTGTTGAAGTAATTAAGCAAATGCAAGGTGGTACTGTTGTTGTGAAGGACGGACAGGTACTCTCTAAGCTTGAACTATCAATCTCAGGACTTATTTCTGATAAGCCCTACGAAGAAGTTAATAAGGAACTTAAGCATCTTAATGCTGCATTAGCAAAGATAGGCTTTCAAGAGACCTTTAACCCCTTCCTTACGTTATCTTTTCTTGCTCTACCTGTCATCCCAGAGTTGAAATTAACAGACCTCGGCTTATTTGATGTAAAAGCATTTAAGCATATTGATATATCAGCTATTTAGGAGTTAATCTAGACAAAGAAAATCCCTTTCACTTGATGTGAAAGGGATTTTTATCTTACTTACTTTCTTCTTCCTCGCGAACACGGTCAAGTGTCATTTTGTAGCCATCGTTTCCGTAGTTTAGACAACGCTTTACTCGAGAAATTGTGGCAGTACTTGCTCCAGTTTCTGTTTCAATCTTATGATACGTATATCCTAGCTGTAGCATACGAGCTACTTCTAAACGTTGCGCTAAAGATTGAATCTCATTAATCGTACATAAATCATCAAAAAATTGATAACACTCTTCTAAATTATTTAATGATAATATCGAATTAAACAGTTGATCAAGTTCTTTACCTCGCAATTTATCTATCTGCAAAACTTTCACACCTTTCTACTTATTCAACAACTACATTTTGTTCAATACCAGGTGACGTCGGAATAATATTAATCCACGTTTGACCAGGAACTAGTTTGACAACCTCACCATTTTTTACAGGTAGGATACGCCCACCATCATTTTTCCATTCAACTTGTTGAAGCTTTCCATTCTGTAAAAGTAAGGCTAGTCCACCTGAATTGACATCAATACTACGTCTTCCTACATCATCCAATACGCGGTGGGCCGCTTCGACTATTAACACATTTTCTACACCGACTGGTTCATCTGTTACATAGTCTTTTGTTGCAACGTCTCCATTACGACCACTTGAACGATAATACTTGTTCTTTTCCTCATCAAAATCATAAGCAACTTTATAATTATCGTAATAGGCTATGGTAACGCTCTTTGCCTCAGCCCCTACTACTTCATCATCCTCTTCTAAAAAAAGAAGTGGTGAAAGGTCTCCCTCTAACTTATAACCTTTGTTATCAACACCCTTAATTACATTCTCATATGTAATATAAGAGTTATGTGGAGCCCTTCTACCAGATGAACGTTGAAACAGACTGCCATCATGATAGAGCCCCTGCAAATAATCAGCTTTTCTTTCTCTCTCAAGCATCACATGAGCAGCAGGACTCCAGCCATGAGTTACAAAAAACGCATCATACCCGTTAGAAAGTTCAATCATATATGGGCGCGCACTTCTCACCGGCCCAATATTCTCTGGCTTCTGACTATGATAGAAAGCAACAAACCTAGTAATATTACCTTCTGCTAATACTTCGTAAACGAGATCAGCTTCATTTAATCCAGTTTGTGGTCTCGCTTGTGATTCATTATTTACTGTTACAACAACAGGACGGTGATTAATTTCATCATCCGTACCAATACCAGTTAAAGGATAGGTATTCTTAAATTGCGGTATTACCTCTTCTTCAATCGGTTCTTCTTCAGGCTCTACTTCAACCGACGGCTCTTCTTGTACTACTTCTTTTTCACTACAAGCAACAAGAGTAACAGCCCCTACTAGTAAGATAGAAACTAGGAGTAGTAAATGTTTCATGATGATACACGACCTTTATTAAAATTTCCCTCTCTAAAAACACCTCATATACTTTTATAGTTTAACGCATAATCGAAGGAAAGAGTATTGTTTTCTTATAAACATCGTAAATTCCTTTTTGCGTTACCCGAATATAAGGTAAATGCGTAGACGAGAAGAACAATAAGCTGTAAATTGGATCCTCATGATGATAGCCACGTTCATTTAACATCGTAACTAGTTTCTTTTGTTCTTCAATCACATCTTCCATAGGCTTTACAGACATTCCACCTAATAATGTTAGTGGGATCGAATGGATAATTTCTTCATATTCAGCAAGGAAGATCCCTCCCCCTTGTTCTTTTAAGGCGTTAAAAGCAGTGATCATATCCTTTTTACTCTTACCAATAATGACGATATCTCCAGTATTTGAATATGAAGATGCAAAGCCTCCAACCTTATCTGCAAACCCTTTAATAATTGTATTGATAATCCATTTTCCGTTACGATCAATTAACACAAAAAAGGACTCGTCATGCTCATCAGATAACCTCTCTTGAGTTACTTCAACTGATATTTGGTACGGTTTCAAAATAACAGAGTTTATTAACTCAATTCCCATAGGCATAGAAAAGTGTAGGTCGTCAAACGTTAAATCCCAGTCAATGGCTAATGGTTCTACGCCATGTTCTTTCCAACCAAATTGTTCATTACAACGACACTTTACATTATCTCTTACAAGCCATTGGCCCTTTGCCATAACTGAAACAGGCACTGGATTTTCCTTATCGCTCAAAAAGTTCAAATGCGCTATTCGGCCAGGAGCAATCATTCCAAGCTTATGGTCTAACTGATAATATTTAGCGACATTATACGTTGCCATCTCATATGCATCAATGACAGGAACCCCTTCATCAATGGCAATTTTAATCATGTTATCAATTACACCTTGCTCATAGAACATAGGTGTCGATCCGTCCGTAGTAAAGAGACAACGACCAAAATCATCTACCCCTAACTCCATCATCTCTCTTAATAGCTTTTGTAAATCAGGTCGAATTGATGAGTGGCGTAGAGAGGTTGTGTAGCCTAAATTTAACCTAGTGACAACATCTTTCCCTGTCATTGATTCATGGTCACATGTAACTCCTAATAACGCCATCTGACTTAACGTTCGCTCAGAAGCTCCTGGTAAATGCCCTTCAATTGGTTTTCTTAACCTTGTCGTTTCTTGCATCCAATGAAGAGTCGCATCGTCTCCTTCAAGAACCTTAGGCCATGATGTAAGTTCTCCACCTTGAAGAACTAGATGATGCTCAAGCCACGCTTTCATCCTAGAATTAGAAAACAACTCTTCTTCTTCCTCAAGTTCTGTTTGAGCATCATATCGACACCACCAGTACATTGTCGTTGGTAGCTCGTCAAGATCCTCAATCAAAGTAAGCGCTTTCTTTTTATCAAGATTCAAAAAGAACATTAAATTATCATTTATTAGTGTCGTTGTTCCTCTTTCTGCTGCATATTTAGAAAAGGAATGGGGATTATATAACTGATATGGATGAGCATGATGTTCGATATAGCCAGGAACAATTGTATAGTTACTGCAATCAACAACTTCAGTATCTTTATCAATCTTTTCAGGCATTTGCTCTCCGACATATACGATTCTATCTTTATATATCCAAATATTTGCTTGTAACCATTTCCGTCTTGCACCATTTAGATATGTTGCGTTCTTTAATACGATTGAAGGTGCTGCTTCGCCACGAATAACAGCTAATTGTTTTCTAAGGCGTCTTTTCGTCCAGCGATATATTCGTTCTGGCATTGGTTATCACCCGTTTCTCTCTTATCATTAGTTTCTACTATCGTACCATATTTTTATCGTTTACCCTATTAAAGTTATGTACAATCTTAAATATTTTTTCCAATTACACGGCACCACATAAATAGCACTGTATTACATTTCTTTTCATGAAGTTTGTCTTACGTATAGTAACTTAAAAATTAGGAAGAGTAATTAGCAGTATTAACTATTACTATTCAACGGAAAGGTGATGAAGAACATGAAACCTAATATTAGTATCATTAATGGCCTTGTTAGAATTACTTGTGGCTTTACTCTTTTAACTTGGGCCACGGCTAAACTCGTTCGTCGTCCATACCGTACAACGCCATTAATTGTAGCAATGTTAGCTGGTATGAAGGTAGGTGAAGGAATTTTACGCTATTGTCCTTTAACTGATTTATTTGAAAATAAAATGCAAGAAATGAACCAGCAACAAAATCAAGGCACAAACCTTCCCGTTCCACAACAAGCAGAATTCCAAGGGGAACAGGCTGAAGAAATCACACCTGTAAACCCTTCATAAAATGTAGGCAAAAAAATGCCTTATAAAATCGATTACTGATTTTATAAGGCATTTTTCAAAAAAGGAGATGATATTATGGAATTCATGATTGATACTTTTGCTGTATACGCACTAATCATCGGTAGTGTGATTGCTCTATTAGCCGTTTATATTAAGAAGAAAGGTACGAAATAGCTTTATTTCCAATGTCTGAACGGTTGAATAAGCCATCACATTGTATATTCTCTAACTCACGATATACATCAGCTTGGGCCGTCTTTAGGTCCTGTGCTTTTCTAGATACAAGTAGGACACGACCACCATTTGTTACAAGATTACCATTCACTTCTTTCGTTCCAGCATGAAAGACAAGTGTTTGTTCTTCTAGATTACCTAATCCTTTAATAACAGCACCTTTGTCATATGCTTTTGGATAGCCAGTTGATGCTAAAACAACACCTAAGACAGCATTATCTGACCAAGTAAGCTCTGGCTTTTCTTCATTTAGTAACCCTGTAATAACATCAACTAAGTCTGACTCTAGACGAGGTAGAACAACTTGCGTTTCAGGATCACCAAATCGTGCATTAAATTCAATGACCTTTGGACCTTTTGTAGTCATCATAAGTCCAGCGTATAAAATACCAGTGAACGTACGGTCTTCCTTCATCATAGCGTCTGCCATTGGTTGGAGAATTGTATCCACTGCCTCTTGAACATCGCTATCCTTAAATTGTGGCACTGGTGAGTATGCACCCATTCCTCCAGTATTCGGCCCTTCATCATTATCATACGCGCGTTTATGATCCTGCGCACCTACCATTGGTAATACTGTAGTTCCATGAACAAACGCCATTAATGAAAGCTCTTCCCCTTCAAGATACTCTTCAATAACAACTTTTGCACTTGCTGAACCAAATTGATTATTTTCAAGCATATCGTACAATGCCTCAATTGCTTCTTTCTCAGTCATAGCAACAACAACACCCTTACCAGCTGCTAGTCCATCAGCTTTAATAACGATAGGTGCCCCCATTTTTTCAACATATGCTTTAGCTTCATCATATATAGTAAAAGTTTCATAATATCCAGTTGGAATGTTGTACTTCTTCATAATCTCTTTTGCAAACGACTTACTTCCTTCAATAAGCGCTGCTGACTGCGTTGGCCCAAATACAGCCAAACCTTCACCTAGAAAGCGGTCAACAAGACCTGCTGATAATGGTGCCTCAGGTCCAACAATCGTTAACTCAACTGCTTCTTTTTTCGCAAAATTTATAAGTTCATCATGATTTGACTCGGGAATATTTACAAGAGTAGCTACATCGCTCATCCCATCATTACCTGGTGCAACAAACACTTCCGAAACCTTCTTGCTTTGTGCAATTTTCCAAGCGATTGTATGCTCACGTCCGCCGCTACCTACAACAAGAACTTTCATAAAAAATACCTCCTTAACTGAGAGCATTGAAAAGTGTGTGATTATAAATTTTCAAATGCTCTATTTTTTACACTGATTTTTTACGAGGATGTTGCAAAAGGTACAACCGACCTTTTGCAACATCCTCTTTAATTAAACGTTTGATTAATGTTTAAAGTGACGTACTCCAGTAAAGACCATCGCAATTCCTAGCTCATCTGCCTTTGCAATTGAATCTTCATCTTTGATCGAGCCACCTGGCTGAATAATTGCAGTTACACCCGCTTTACCAGCTGCTTCTACTGTATCATTCATTGGGAAGAATGCATCCGAACCCATAGCTGAACCAGCTGCCTTTTCACCAGCTTGCTCAATTGCAATTTTTGCAGCTCCTACACGGTTCATTTGTCCAGCACCTACACCAATTGTCATTTGATCTTTAGCAAGAACAATCGCATTTGACTTCACATGCTTAACTACCTTCCAAGCAAGCTTCAACGATGCCCACTCTTCTTCCGTTGGCTCACGCTTTGTTTGAATTGAAATTTCAGCATCATCAAATCCGAATGCGTCTTCTTCTTGAACAAGAGCTCCACCATGAATTGATGTTACTTTCTTTTCCACTTGACTACCCTTTTCTACTGGAAGAGTTAATAAACGTAAATTTTTCTTACTTGTTAACACTTCTAATGCTTCTTCAGTAAATGATGGAGCAATTATTATCTCTAAAAAGATTTCTTTCATTTTTAGTGCTGTTTCTCTGTCAATTTCTTGGTTCGCGGCAATAATTCCACCAAAAATTGAAACTGGATCAGCTTCGTAGGCTTTGTCATATGCTTCTTCAATTGTTTGTCCTACTCCAACACCACAAGGGTTCATATGTTTAATTGCTACAACCGCAGGCTCTGTAAACTCTTTTACAATCGCTAAAGCCGCATCTGCATCATTAATGTTATTATAAGATAATTCTTTACCATTTAATTGCTTAGCCGCTGCAATTGAACTAGATGCTCCTAATGGCTTTTTATAAAATGTTGCTTTCTGATGAGGGTTTTCTCCATAACGAAGGTCCTGTTGCTTTTCATATGTAACAGTGAACGACTCTGGACTTTCTTCACCTACTTGATTCGTTAAATACTCTGCAATTACAGCATCGTATGCAGCTGTATGACGGAATACTTTTGCTGCAAGTTTACGACGTGTTTCAGATTGAACTTCTCCATCTGCCTTTAGCTCATCTAAGACAGTTGCATAATCAGCAGGGTCTACAAGTACTGTCACATGGGCATGGTTTTTTGCTGCTGAACGAAGCATGCTTGGACCACCGATGTCAATATTCTCAATCGCATCAGCAAATGCAACATCTGGCTTTGCAATTGTTTGTGCAAATGGATATAAATTAACAACAACTAAATCAATCGGTGTAATATTATGCTCTTCAATTTGTGCTACATGGTCATTATTATCTCTCATCGCTAAAAGACCACCATGGATATTTGGATGTAATGTTTTCACTCGACCATCTAAAATTTCAGGAAAGCCTGTCACTTCAGAGATTCCAGTTACAGCTACACCAGCCTCTTCTAATGCCTTTCTCGTTCCACCAGTTGACACTACTTCTACACCTTGCTCTACTAATGCTTGTACAAAAGGAATAATCCCTTCCTTATCTGAAACACTTACAAGTGCGCGCTTAATTGCCATAATATCCTCGTTCTCCCCTCGAACTTTTAATTGATAATTGTCAATTGCGAATTGCGAATTGCGAATTGCGAATTGCGAATTGCGAATTGCGAATTGCGAATTGCGAATTGCGAATTGCGAATTGCGAATTGCGAATTGCGAATTGCGAATTGCGAATTTTCCGGCTGTAAACAGCCAGAAAATTCTATTGTTTACAAGGAACTTAAAAGGTTTTCATTTGCAATTCTAAATTAAGTCGCTTTTCAATTCATAACTCATAACCCATAATTCATAATTAATTAAGCAGTTTCTCCAACGTACTCGGATACAGCCCGTGCTCTACCTTTTGAATTTTCCCTGTTAACGACTGGAGTGTTTCAGCGTCATCAATAGTGACTGCTTCTTGGGCTATGATTGGTCCTGTATCCATTCCTTCATCAACAAAATGAATTGTTACGCCCGTTACTTTCACTTTTGCATCAAATGCTTGTCCGATCGCATCTTTCCCTGGGAACGAGGGCAATAGTGAAGGATGTATATTCACAATTTTGCCTTCATAAGCCCTCAACAGAGTTTCACCGATTAATCTCATATAGCCTGCTAAAGCAATAAAATCTACATTATGATCCTGTAAGTTAGCTAGAATTTCTTTTTCAAAATCTACCTTCGAAGAATAGTCTTTTGGAACAAATGCAAATGTTGCAATGCCATGATTTTTTGCTCGTTCAATAGATTTCGCTTCTGGCCTATCACAAACAAGCAGAGCGATTTCTACATTTAATTGCTGCTTCTCGACAGCATCAATAATCGCTTGAAAATTGGAGCCGTTCCCTGATGCGAAGACTGCAATTTTTTTCATTTTATTCTAATCCCCCGATCGTTACACCTTCACCTTTTGTTACGCGTCCAATGATGTAAGCTTTCTCACCAAGAGATTCAATTTCATTTAAAACAGGGATTAAATCATCATTTGAAACAACAACTACCATTCCAATTCCCATATTGAACGTTGAGAATAAGTCTTTCTTGCTGATTTCCCCTTTTTCTTCTATTAAGTCAAAGATTGGAGGGATTGGCCATGAGCCGTAATCTACTTCTGCACCAACACCTGCTGGAAGCATTCTTGGAATATTTTCATAGAATCCACCACCAGTAATATGCGAAAGACCTTTAATGTCAAATCGCTTCATAATTTCAAGAAGTGGTTTAACATAAATACGTGTCGGACGAAGAAGTTCTTCTCCCAGAGTACCTTCTAGCTCACCGTACGTTTCATTTAAGTCTAGGTTGTTCGTATCTAATAAGACATTTCTGACTAAAGAAAAGCCGTTACTGTGTAATCCATTTGAAGCAAGACCAATCATAACGTCCCCTTCTTGAATAGATTCACCAGTAATTAGCTTTGATTTTTCAACAATTCCTACTGAAAACCCTGCTAAATCATATTCTTCTTCACTATACATACCAGGCATTTCAGCAGTTTCTCCGCCAACAATCGCACAGCCTGCTTGCTCACATCCATCAGCAATCCCTTTAACAATCGCTTCAATTCTCTCAGGTTCTGATTTCCCACATGCAATATAGTCTAAAAAGTAAAGAGGCTCCGCACCTTGAACAACGATATCATTTACACACATAGCAACGGCATCTACACCAATTGTGTCGTGTTTATCCATCATAAAGGCAAGCATTAGCTTCGTTCCTACTCCATCTGTTCCTGATACAAGGACAGGTTCTTTCAATTGAAAGCTTGATAGATCAAACATTCCTCCGAATGAGCCAAGACCTCCTAGCACTTCTGGACGTTTTGTACGTGCCACATGCTTTTTCATGCGCTCAACAGCTTCATATCCAGCTTCAATATCTACACCTGCTTTTTTATATGCCTCAGACATATAAACCCTCCTCTTTTTTATAAGAAAAACGCTTTAAGCGTCTTTTCTGCAATGTCCGAAGAAACTACTATGTTTTGAGACTAACAACAAGCGGTTTTCTTGGTGTTAGTCGTGTAGTGTGCGGGCCATTGCCTTCTTTGAATTTGCTTACAACTGTTTATACTTATTTATCTCCAAAAATTCAAGAAGCAATGGCGTTGCTTGCTATGTATGTACCCCTGCTAAGAAAGAGCTCCCTCCTAACAAGGGGTAATAAGGTTCAGCAGCATACCATTGCTATGAGCATGTTTATTCCTATTACGATTTATCATGGGGATGAAGTGTATCAGGATAAATCTCTGTTGGATATTGTCCAGTAAAGCACGCTAGACATTGGCCACAATTGGCATCTTCATCCGGTCTTCCAATTCCTTGAGTTAACCCTTCTATACTTAAAAATGCTAGTGTATCTGCGCCCATCATTTCACGCATTTCTTCAATTGAATGATTGCTAGCAATTAACTCTTCAGTAGTAGACGTATCAATCCCATAAAAGCATGGGTTTGTAATTGGCGGTGAGCTTATACGTACATGAACCTCAGTTGCCCCAGCTTCACGTAGCATTTTAACGATTCGACGACTAGTCGTACCGCGAACGATCGAATCATCGATCATTACAACACGCTTACCTTCAACTACTCCGCGAACTGGCGAAAGCTTCATTTTAACACCTTGCTCACGTAGCTCTTGCGAAGGTTGAATAAATGTACGGCCAACATAACGGTTCTTAATCATTCCTAGCTCATATGGAATTCCAGTTTGCTCAGCATATCCAATAGCAGCTGAAATACTAGAATCAGGTACCCCTGTAACAACATCAGCTTCAATTGGCGACTCAATAGCCAACTGCTTTCCAAGGCTCTTTCTTGCCGTATGAACATTAATTTCATCGACATTACTGTCAGGACGAGCAAAATAGATATACTCCATACTACAGATTGCGCGAGAAGTTGAACGAGCAAACATTTCAGAAGTGATTCCATTATCATCAATGACTATTAGTTCTCCTGGTTTTACCTCTCGCTCAAACGTTGCTCCGACAATATCAAATGCGCATGTTTCAGAAGCGACTACGTACGCATCTCCTAATCGACCAAGAGATAGTGGACGTAGACCATTAGGATCAAGGGCAACCATTAGCTTATTCTCTGTCATAACAGCAAAGGCATAAGCCCCTTTAATCATTGATAAGGCATTTTTGAATTTATCCTCAAGACGAGGGTATACACTACGTTTAATTAAATGAGCAACAACTTCTGTATCAGAAGTAGATTGGAAGATGCTACCCTGGCTCTCTAATTGATGCTTTAATGCATTCGCATTAACTAAATTACCGTTGTGAGCAATCGATAGCCCGTCCGTTTGTGATTGAAATAATAGAGGTTGACAATTAACTAATCCACCGCCACCTGCTGTTGCATAACGAACATGACCAATAGCTGCTTTACCATATAATTCTGTGAACTTACTAGAATCGAACACTTCATTTACTAAGCCTAATCCTTTATGGATTGATAGCTTCTCTCCATCAGTCACAACAATTCCAGCACCCTCTTGTCCTCGGTGCTGAAGACTATGAAGGCCGTAATAAGTGATTTGGGCAGCATCCTTGTGCCCCCAAATCGCAAATACGCCACACTCTTCATTTAAGCCTTTGATTTCAGCAAGCATGGAATAGCTCCTTTCCAAGCTGTTTGAATCTCTTGTTGTGAAGTTTTAAGTACGTTTTCCCCGCTTGTGTGTGTAATAGTCAATTCTTGTTCAGCAACTACTTCACCAATAAGCTTCGCGTCTTCAACAACACTCTCAAACGCTGCTTGATTTTCTTTTTTCACTGACACAACAAAACGAGACTGGCTCTCAGCAAATAACTCTGTAACTACTTCTCCATCGACTGTTACACTTGCCCCTACACTTGTTTCCATCATGCTTTCTGCTATAGCTACAGCAAGTCCACCTTCAGCAACGTCATGAGCTGACTGTACTAAACCGTTATGGATCGCTTGTAATAATTGCTTTTGACGATTCTTCTCTACATCTAAATCGATGCTTGGAGCTTTACCAAAGATTTTTCCATACATTAATTTTTGGAGTTCACTTCCGCCAAATTCAGCTTTCGTGTCACCAATAACGTAAATTAAATCTCCAGCTTGTTTGAATTCTTGTGTTGTAATGTAATCTGTATCTTCGATTAAACCAACCATACCAATTGTTGGTGTTGGGTAAACTGCTTCACCACTACGTTCGTTATAAAGAGATACGTTTCCTCCGATAACTGGTGTTTCTAACGTACGGCAAGCTTCACTCATACCATCAGTAGACTTTTCAAGCTGCCAGAAAATTTCCGGACGTTCTGGATTTCCGTAGTTTAAACAGTCTGTTACACCTAATGGTACTCCACCAGAACATACAACATTACGAGCTGCTTCTGCAATCGCAATCTTCCCACCTACTTCAGGGTCTAAATAAAGATAGCGAGAGTTACAGTCTGTTGTCATCGCTAATGCTTTCTTCGTTCCACGAATACGAACGACTGCAGCATCTGAACCAGGAGAAACAACGGTATTCGTTTGAACCATATAGTCATATTGATTATAAACCCACTCTTTACTTGCAATCGTAGGCTGACTTAATAGATTTATTAGTGTATCCTTCGCATCTGTAATGTCAGGAATCACATTATCTTGTGATTGAAACTCAGCATAATAAGCCGGTTCTGCAGATGGCTTATGATAAACAGGTGCGTCCTCCGCTAATGCATCAACAGGTACATCTGCTACTACTTCACCTTTATGAAGAAGGCGTAGCTTTTTATCATCTGTTACGTGACCAACTACTTTTGAAAGTAATCCCCAACGATTAACGATTTCTTCAATTTCAGCTTCACGGCCCTTTTGAACAACAATTAACATACGTTCTTGTGATTCAGAAAGCATCATTTCGTAAGGAGTCATACCTTTTTCACGTTGAGGTACTTCATCTAAGTTCATTTCAATTCCAGAACCAGCTTTACTAGCCATTTCCGCTGAAGAAGATGTAAGACCAGCTGCACCCATGTCTTGAATACCAACAAGAGCATCCGATTGAATTAATTCTAGACAAGCTTCAAGCAGTAGCTTCTCCATGAATGGGTCTCCAACCTGAACTGCAGGACGCTTCTCTTCAGATGCTTCACTTAGTTCCTCAGAAGCAAATGTTGCACCGTGAATTCCATCACGACCAGTACTCGCACCAACATACATAACCGTGTTACCTACACCTTTTGCTTGTCCCTTTTGAATGTCCTTATGATCAATTAAGCCGACACACATAGCGTTTACAAGCGGGTTTCCTTCGTAGCAAGGATCAAATTGAATTTCTCCCCCTACAGTTGGTACCCCAACACAGTTTCCATACCCAGCGATTCCAGCTACAACTTCTTCAAATAAATATTTCACTTTTGGCGAAGTTAACTCACCAAATCGTAATGAATTTAAAAGAGCAATTGGACGTGAACCCATTGAGAATACATCACGTAAAATACCACCAACACCAGTAGCAGCCCCTTGATATGGCTCGATTGCTGAAGGGTGATTGTGACTTTCCATTTTAAAAACAACCGCTTGTTCATCACCAATATCAATGATCCCAGCACCTTCACCTGGTCCTTGAAGTACTTTCTCTCCATCGATTGGGAATTTTTTCAATAGAACTTTAGAGTTCTTGTAACTACAATGCTCAGACCACATAACTGAGAAAAGACCAGTTTCCGTATAGTTTGGTAAACGACCAAGAATGTTTTCTACTAGTCCAAACTCTTCGTCTGTTAATCCCATTTCAGCATAAATCTTCTGTTCCTTAATCATTTCTGGTGTTGGTTCACGATGTAGCGACATTGGTTTCCCTCCAATTACGTAAAATTGATTTAAACAGCTTCAAACCGTCTTCGCTGCCTATCATTTGGTCTACTGCACGTTCTGGGTGAGGCATCATTCCAAGAACGTTTCCTTTTTCATTCACTATTCCCGCGATATCATTTCTTGAACCGTTAATATTACTTTGATATGTGAAAGCAATTTGATTGTTTACTTTTAGTTGTTCATATGTTTCATCATCACAATAGTAGTTACCCTCACCGTGAGCAACAGGAATATTCACAACTTCTCCCTTTTCGTACTCAGATGTAAACATTGTTTCATTGTTTTCCACAACTAAATTAGCGGGACGACAAATGAACTTTAAGTTCTGATTACGTTTCATAGCACCTGGTAATAAGCCTGCTTCAAGCAGTATTTGAAACCCATTACAAACGCCTAATACTGGCTTTCCTGCTTCTGCTGCTTTTTTTACCGAGTCCATAATATTTGCAAAGCGTGCAATTGCACCTGAACGAAGATAGTCTCCATAAGAGAAGCCTCCTGGTACTAATACTCCATCAAAACCTTCTAAACTAGTTTCTGCATGCCATACATATTCAACATCAGCACCTAGCTCGTCTTTGATTGCGTGATACATATCGGAGTCACAGTTTGATCCTGGAAAAACGATGACTGCAAACTTCATGATGGGTTAACCTCCTCCAGTTCATAACGGTAATCCTCAATAACTGTGTTAGCTAAAAGCTTTTCGCACATTTCCTTAATACGTTGGTCAACATTATCAGTCTTTTCAACTGTCAGTTCCATGTATTTTCCAATACGCACTTCTTCTACCTCTGTATATGTTAATGCATGTAATGAACCTTTAACTGCACTTCCTTGTGGGTCTAGAACACTTTCTTTTAATGTTACATAAACTTTTACTTTGTACATGATGATCCTCCTAAGCGATTTAAAATTTCTTGATAAGCATCTTGTAAACTACCAAGGTTTCTACGGTAAATATCTTTATCAAACTTTTGATTTGAATCCATATCCCATAAACGGCAAGTATCAGGTGACACTTCGTCAGCGAGGAGCACATCTCCATTTTCAGTCAAACCAAATTCTAGTTTAAAATCTACAAGGCGAACATTTACTTCTTTAAATATATCTACTAGCACGTTATTAACAGCTAATCCTAATTCACGGATTTTTACTAATTGCTCTGGAGTTGCTATATTTAAGACTCGAATGTGATCTTCATTTATAAGAGGGTCACCTAAGTCGTCATCTTTGTAGTAAAATTCAACGATTGCTTCATCTAGTACTACACCCTCTTCAAACCCTAATCGCTTAGAAAGGCTACCTGCTACAATGTTACGTACAACTACTTCTAAAGGAATAATCGTTACCTTTTGTACTAGCTGCTCTGTTTCAGACAATTGCTTAATAAAGTGATTGTTAATTCCAGCAGTTGTTAGTTTTTCAAAAATTATTGATGTGATTTGATTGTTTAACTTTGCTTTTCCTTCAATTGTATCTTTTTTTTCACCATTAAAGGCAGTTGCTTCGTCTTTATACTCAATCCAAAATACATTCGAATCATCTGTTTTAAAAATCCGCTTCGCCTTACCCTCATACAACATCTCTAGCTTCTCCACAAAGAAACCCCCAATTTTTTGGAATTATGAATTATGAGTTATTAGTTACGAATTGCATGGATGGCAAAGCCATCCATACTTATTACATTCGCAATTAAGCTTTTAATTCATAACTCATAACTCAGCATTTATAATTAACCATTAAGTCCAGTTCGGTTAAAGATTGTGTCTACGTGTTTCATGTGATGGTTGTAGTCGAAGCATTCTTCGATTTCAGCTGGTGTTAGTTGATTTGTGATGCGCTCTTCAGCTTCAACTAGCTCTCTGAATTGAATACCCTTCTCCCAAGCTTCCATTGCTTTTGGTTGAACAAGGTCATATGCTTCTTCCCGTGCCATTCCTTTATCAATTAAAGTTAACATTACACGTTGAGAGTAAATTAAACCGTATGTTCTCGTCATGTTACGCTTCATATTTTCAGGGAATACCGTTAAGTTTTTCACGATATTACCGAAACGGTTTAACATGTAGTTTAATGCGATAGTTGCATCTGGAATGATGACGCGTTCTGCAGATGAATGAGAGATATCACGCTCATGCCATAATGGAACATTTTCATAAGCAGTCATCATATAGCCACGAATCACACGAGCAAGACCAGTCATATTTTCTGAACCAATTGGGTTTCGTTTATGTGGCATTGCTGATGATCCCTTTTGACCTTTTGCGAAGAACTCTTCCACTTCGCGAGTCTCACTCTTTTGTAATCCACGAATCTCTACTGCAAACTTTTCGATTGAAGTAGCAATAAGGGCTAATGTAGACATGTAGTCTGCATGACGGTCACGTTGTAATGTTTGTGTTGAAACAGGTGCAGCATTTAATCCAAGGTTCTTACAAACATACTCTTCAATAAAAGGGTCAATATTAGCAAATGTTCCAACTGCACCCGATAACTTACCAAAGCGAACACCTTCTGCTGCTGCTCTGAAACGTTCTAGGTTACGCTTCATTTCCTCGTACCATAGAGCAAGCTTTAAGCCGAATGTTGTTGGCTCAGCATGTACACCATGAGTACGCCCCATCATTACTGTATATTTATGTTCAATTGCTTTATTTTTTAAAATTTCAATAAAGTTCACTAGGTCTTTTTCTAAAATTTCATTTGCTTGTTTCAATAGATAAGATAATGCCGTATCAACAACATCTGTAGAAGTTAGTCCGTAATGAACCCATTTTCTTTCTTCTCCTAAGCTTTCAGATACAGCACGAGTGAAGGCAACAACATCGTGACGAGTCTCCTCTTCAATTTCATGGATACGAGCAACATCAAATGTTGCTTTCTCACGAATCTTCTGAACATCTTCCTTTGGAATATCCCCTAATTCAGCCCATGCTTCGCAGGCCACAATTTCAACCTCTAACCATGCTTGGAATTTATTTTCCTCTGTCCAGATAGCACCCATCTCCGGGCGTGTATAACGTTCAATCATCTTTTGTTTCCTCCACTTCATTTATCGTAAAATTTTCAATACGTTGTTATTTTAGCATGTCTACCAAATATTTAACGAATCAACTTTATCTAAAGCCTCTTCCACTGTATCAGCTAACACATTGATATGCCCCATCTTTCTCCCTTGCTTTGCTTCTTCTTTCCCATATAGATGAAGTTTGATGGTATCAAATTGTTGTAGCTTGTCTAGCACTGGTGATAAATGCTCTCCTAGAATGTTCACCATAACAACTGGTTTAAGGAGGTTTGTTTGTCCAAGTGGCAAGTCACAAATCGCTCTCACATGCTGTTCAAACTGTGATGTTTCACACGCTTCCATCGTATAATGTCCTGAATTATGTGGCCGAGGAGCTACTTCATTAACATATAGTTCATTGTCTTTTGTTAAAAACATTTCAACTGCTAGAGT
This sequence comes from Bacillus sp. FJAT-45350, assembly GCF_002335805.1. Classification (NCBI taxonomy): domain Bacteria; kingdom Bacillati; phylum Bacillota; class Bacilli; order Caryophanales; family Bacillaceae; genus Bacillus; species Bacillus sp. FJAT-45350. The sequence continues at coordinate 2,947,532 of NZ_NISU01000001.1, forward strand.
CCCAACCATATTTAATCCTTCAGCTAGTCGTATCGCCAGCCCTCTTGCTCTATCTTGAACAATTTCAGGGATACGAGCTGGTACAATAGTTTGATGCAAAATATTATTTTCATGTATATTTTCAGCTACCGGAAACGTTTTTACTTCACCCGAAACACTTCTTGTTACGATAACTGATAATTCTTTATCAAATGGAATCCACTTCTCAAGTACAAGCTCACCTTTACCATCTAACGTTTGAAAGGCAGTTGCTATATCCGCCTTCTCACGAATAACAGCTTGTCCCTTGCCATCATAACCACCTCGACACGTTTTCAAAACGGATGGAATTCGAACTTCTTCAATAGCCTTTTGTAAATCATTTTCTGTCTTAACTAAATAATAAGGTGCAACTGGAATACCTAATGATTCAATTGCATTTTTTTCTAACCCTCGGTCTTGCGTTGTAAGTAACAACTTATGACCTTGAGGCAGGTACAAGTTTTCTTCTAAAAATTGAGCCGTTTGTCCATCAATATTTTCAAATTCATAAGTAAGTACATCACATTCCTTTGCAAGCTCTTCTGCTCCGCCTAGGTCATCATAATTAGCAATGACTTCAACATCAGCAACTTGCCCACAAGGTGAATCACTCTTAGGTTCAAGTACAGCAATTCGATAACCCATGGCTTTAGCTGAAAGAGCCATCATTCTACCTAATTGTCCTCCACCTAATATTCCGATTGTCTTACCGGGTTCAATAAGACGTTTCGTCATAGTTGTTCACTACTTTCAAGTACTTGTTCTTTCGTTTCTTGACGACGTACTTCAAGCTTATCAGCATACTCCGGGAATTGCGTCCCAAGCATTTGTGCTGCTAATAATCCTGCATTTGTAGCTCCTGCCTTTCCAATAGCGACTGTAGCAACAGGAACTCCACCAGGCATTTGAACAATAGATAGGAGTGAATCAAGTCCGTTAAGTGCCTTCGACTGAACTGGTACACCAATGACTGGAACGATTGTCTTTGCCGCTACCATTCCTGGTAGATGAGCAGCACCTCCAGCTCCTGCAATAATAACTTTAATGCCACGTTCTCTAGCTGTTTCGGCATAGTCAAACATTAAGTCTGGTGTACGGTGAGCAGAAACGACCTTCTTTTCATATGGCACTCCTAATTCATCTAAGATGTCGCACCCATGCTTCATCGTTTCCCAATCAGATATGCTTCCCATGATGACACCTACTAATGGCTCCATTGTTGTACCTCCCGTATTAATAAATATTTATGTAAATTATTTTATATAATTGTATTGTTTTGATAAAATCCGACCTTTTTTGCACAATAAACATAAAAAACGCTTATCTTTAGTATTGTCCGCTCTCTACCTAATCTATGGCGAGAAAGCAAAACAACACTAAACATAAGCGTTGTAATCACTTCTTTACACACTGGAGTGTGTTAGAAGAGTCGCTTTCCCTCATAGTCTGATGATTTACGGTCGTCAGGTAGAAACTTTTAGGCCATATTTCCTAAATTATATGAGGAATTATTTTATTAATGTACATGTACATCTTAGCAGTTTGTCAGAAGATTTGTCAATGAAAAATCGAACATTATTAGATTCCGTTAGTTTATTGTTCGCTTTTTACAAGCTATTCCAATGAAACCTATCTCATGATTGCTATACCAACCTTTTTCTGTATGAAAAGTCTGTTATTTGTTGACATACTAAAACTATGAATCAAATCTCTTTGAAGTTGTTTCGATTTTCTAAACAAACATAAAAAAAGACGATAGTGACACTCACCTCGTCTTCACTCCTCCTTATACTATTTTAATACCCCTTCAAATACAATCTTTTGTCTTATTGGCACAAACTCCTGTTTTCCATTTGTCATTACCTCTTGAAAAACTGGCTCTTCCATTCGCCTTGTTGGCATATATCCTTCTTGTTCCATCCTTTGTAAGCATTGATCAATTGATTCATTTTCTCCCACTTCGAATTTTTGCTTCTTTTTTTTCGACATCGATATCTAGCCCCCTTTTGAATATCCTACAGTTAAGATACTATCAAACATGCTTATTGAAAAGGACTCTCTTTGTCTTCATTATAAACAAAAAGAGGCACTTTTTAGGGGAGTAATCTGAATTAGACATTTTCAGTGGCTTTGTTCTTAGTCAACTCGTCTATAATTATTTAAATTTCGGAAAAAATCTATATCTACCCATAAAGGTATTATTATAATCTGTTACGTTCATTAATGCTTTTTCTTCCTCAGGTATACGAATGGACATGACTACTAAGTTTAACAAAGTAAAAATTATCGCCGTCCAGTATGCTTGAAAAATGATTGGCAAAGTGATAATTTCTGTTGCCACAATTACATAATTAGGGTGCCTCATAAATCGGTATGGACCTTTAGCGACTACATTAGCTCCTGGGAGTACCATAATCCTCGTGTTCCAAAATGGACCTAATGAAGATAGGCTCCACACTCTACCTATTTGGGCTAGGATAAAGAATAGGAAAGGAATCCACCACCAAGATAGTATTGTTTTCTCAAAATTAACTACTTCATATAATAAGGAAAGAAAGAAGCCAATATGAACGAATACAATGTATTTATAATGCTTCTCACCAACCTCGTATCCACCTTTTGCTTTAATCCAATCTGCATTTCTATTTGCTATCATTAATTCAACCAATCGTTGCAAAATTACAATTCCGACAATTACATAAAAAAGTATCATTACATCCCTCCTCCTACTTCCATTCTAAAAGAACGAGCTCCGAACTAAACCCTGGACCTAATGCCCCAAGTAACCCTACTTGTCCTACATCGGAATCCTTTTTCATAAATTCATTCAGTACAAATAACACTGTAGGTGCTGACATATTACCATTGTCTTCAAGAATTTTCCTTGAAATACTCGTCATGTCTCTTTTTTCATCAAACATCTTTTCATAAGCATCGAGAACTTTCTTTCCGCCAGGATGAGCTACAAAGTAATCCACTTCCTCTAATGAAATTTGATGTTCCTTCAAAAAATCTTGAACAACAGGACCAAACCAGTTTTTAATTAATGAAGGGATACTTCTAGAAAAAACAACATTCAACCCGTCATTCTTAACCTCCCAGCCCATTACGTCCTCTGAATTAGGCATTAGCTGAGAATCAGTTCCTGAAATCACAGGCAGTGTGTTCTTCGTTACTTGTATGTCGTTTACTTCATCTCCAGCTACTAAGGCACACGCAACACCATCAGCAAACAAAGAGGTTCCGATTAAGTTGCTCTTTGATTGGTCCTCTTTTTGAAAGGTTAGACTACATAATTCAGTGCAAAGAACGAGAACCTTCCCTTTCGGATATGCTAAACAAAATTCATACGCCCGACTTAATCCAGAAGCCCCTCCAGCACAACCAAGACCCCATATCGGAACCCGCTTAATATTTGATTTAAAGGGGAGTAAGTTTGCTATTTTCGCTTCAATAGTTGGAGTAGAAAAACCAGTACTTGAAATAAAATAAATTGCATCAATTTCACTACAGTCAACTGGACTATCTAGAAATTCTTCATTTGATAAGCACAGTTCAATTGCCTCTTTTCCATACTCTGTTGCGAGCTGAATATAAAGGTCATTTCTTTCTTTTAATGTATGGTCTTTATAATACCAATCAAGAGGCATTGAGAAATTTCTATGTTTAATTTGACCGTTATCAAATACTTGTAATAACCTATTAATATCATGAAATTCCTCATGGAATAGTTCTCTTGCAAATTCTGCCGTGTCAGACTGAATTATTTTATTGGAAGGTGTGATTGTACTAACAGATATTATAATCGGCATGCATATATAACCTCCAAAGTGGTATAAATCTTCTCTGTTAATTTTTCCATTACTTTCAAAAAAATACACAAAAAGAAAAAAGAGGCTAAGCTACATTATTTACTAAACCTCTCCTCTAATTTGGCTATGAATTTTCACTAGTTCTGTTTTCCTATTACTCCTTATCGAATTTTGTACGTAACAATAACCGCTTGTAAAATGGATCCAGACGTTTGTGTCCAACTTCCGACAGTTGATAGAATATCTCCCTTGCCTTCTTTTCCATGAATTTCACTCACAGCCCCAATCGCTTCTAGCCCAGCACCTATCGACTGTAGAAAATAGCTTACAAGCAACCGTCTATCTTCTTCTACTAATGAAGCTAGTACTGGACCTAGTGCTTGCAAAGAATCACCCAATGCCTCTAAACGTACATTATCAATGCTTTCTTCCTCCAACTGTCTTGCTGCTGCGATTGATGCTGTTGCTGCACCAGCAGCCTCTATCCAATCACCTATTTCCGCAATCGGTTCTTCTTCATCAATCGCTTGTAAAGCGTTTCCGAATGCCTGTAAACCTTCACCTATTTTAATAATCTCATAAACTAAATCATCATCTAATCCGACTAAGTTTCTAGTCTCACCTATAGATGAAAGAATTTGCCCTATAGCGTCTAACCAACTACCAGATACATCTAATTGTTCAAAGTTCATAGCTATCACCAATCTTCAAAACACTTCTTTAACTATTATATGTTGTTGAAATGACGATGCTATCTTAAATAGTCAAGTCATAATTAAATACGCATTCACATACATCATTAAGAATGTACTATGTGAAAAGGAGGTTTTGACTCTTGGACGAAAAACGATTAGAATTAATCGAAAATAACCTTAAACGCCTAGACAGATTAATCCTAGAAAATCGTGCATACTTAGAAGAATTAATTGAAAGTAAGTTAGCTGACATTACTAACGAGAAAAAGCACAACATTCAACATGACATACCCTCAGGTATAGACTCTCTAAGTTCACTTCAACTAAAAATTGAGTACTTAACATCAGCAAATGAACAAATGGTACAACAAAACCAACGGCTTAGAGAATACATTGAGAATGTTATAGATAAGAATGAAGTACCAACGAAAGAAGATTACTTTCGAGCATTACGAGGAGATGTATAATAATAATGTAAAAAATAAACAGTCTCTCTTCCTCACCCCTTTACTAAAATTCCATACTATGAAATGGAAAAGTAGAAAAGGAGGCATTTATCATGGATGGTGGGTACACGAGCGATTTTATTTTAATCCTTGTTTTATTTATTTTACTCGTTATCATTGGTGCAGCATGGATTTAAAGGAACACAAAAAACGTACTTTAATCACTTTTGATTAAAGTACGTTTTTTTCTTTTATCATGAAACTTGTGACATTCGTCTATATATATACATAAGAATATAGTAAAGGCTAAAAACGGGAGGAAGTTATTTTGACACATGTAAATAACATCGTCGGGATTCGAGTTAATAATGCCTCTAATAACGCCTCTATGAACTTTGGTAATACTCTTCATAAAGGACACCAGGCGAATGTCAAAATGAATGTAGGTTATTATCAAGCTGGGGATGCAAACTTTAGTCCATTGCAATTTAATAATGCTAATTTAGTTAATGATCCAGACGTAACAGATCAAGCCCAAGCGCAGGTCTAAATTTATAGTTTAGAAAGGACTTGAGCCATGCAAATTAATATAAAGAATATTCGTATTAACTCGATAAGTACCATTGGTTCATTAAATATTGGAAAAACTGTGTTTACGGATAATCATTCATCATCAGCTCGATATCCAAAACCAAATTATGAAGAAACTGAACCAGAGAATAACGATGAAAATGAAAACCCTCAAATAATTGATGTAGAAACAATTGGGTTACCTCCATATTCTGGATAGTCCACTCTTCTAACAGTAGAAAAGGATATATTCAACTATAATCTTCGTCATACATTGAGCTACAAATCATATTTTAGTAGGAGAGATAACTATTTAGGGAGGGGTTATTATTTATTATTACTACTGGCCTCGGTATTATCAACAACAACCTGGCTATATAAATCAGTATCAACAGGGTGCACATCAACTTCCAGAATACCTATATCAGCAACAAAAGGATTATAATCCACTCGAAAACGAAATGGTTAGTGAAAGTTATAACTATGAAGATAACTTTCACTTGCCAAACCCTCTAGACATATTAGAGGAGTTGCAAAAGAAAATTGAGGATATCGAAGAAGAAAATAAGCAACTAAAGGAAAAAATCGAGAACCTTCAACCGATTACAATTGAAAATATTAATTACAAAATTCAAGAATTAACTGTTAAAGAGTTGTCAGGCACTTTAAATATTGGCATGACAGCCCTAACAGATCCTGAAAACATCAAGAAGTTAATTAATGAACATGACGACATTAAATTTAATGATTTGGATACGACAGAAGTGAGTGAAGTAGAGGATTTGGATCAATTTGAAGATATAGAGAATATGGAAAACATGAATACTCATCAAGAAGGCTAAAAGTAAATGCCTATGACCAATTAGCGAAAAAAGGTCATAGGCATTTACTTTTTTATATTCTTCTTAGTCGTAATCCACACTACTCATCATCTAAATTCTTTATGCTTACCTTGTTCTTCAAGTGATTTGAGCGAATTAATCGATGCAAATGAATGACCAATAAACCTTTCTGATAAGCAGCATCGATTTTATCATCTCTAATCGGGAAAGGTAACTCTATTGTACGTTTAAATGGACCTTGCGGGATTTCTTCTTGAATAATACGGAACCCAGAGAAATCAGTATGAAGAGTGCCTCTTACTTCTAGCGTCCTTTCATATGCATAAATATCAACTTCCTCTAGTTTAAGCCCAGGCAATGTAAAGACACATAAAAGCTCATTACTAGTTTCATACATATTCATCCTCACTACACTATTCTCATTTGATAAATTATCAAAGCTAGAGAAGAAATCGTCCCCTAGAAATTTCGGCAGCATACTTTTCCAGTTTTGTGAAAAGTTATTATTCATGCTCTCCCCTCCTCTAAGAGTCAGTCACCCCATCTAAACGAGAAACTTTGGTGGATGGGGTGACGTTTCTACTAATATCTAGCTTCTACTGGCCTTGATACCAATAGTAAGGATAATAATAGCCAACTTGATTTGGATATTGATATTGCGGATACATAATTGCTTGAGGCTGGTCTGCTACTGAACGATACTGTTGTTCTTCATTTCTCATCTTAGGTAATTGTTGTTCAGCTTGGTGTCCATGCTTAACCAAATAATCTTCTGATGGCCAATGAGGGATGTTTGGTTTATTGTAATGTACAGGTTCATCAGACACATATGCACACACATTACCTTTATTATCGGATCCGTCCCACAATCCATCTAATCCCATAATAGAAGGTATTGTCACTTGCGCCCCTTCAATGATACTTGTGGGGTCTTGAATATGTTGATTATAGGATAATAATAAATTCACATCAATGTTATACTTTTTAGCTAAAAAATGTAACGTCTCCCCTTGACCACATACGTGCGCTCTAATCATATAAAAACCTCCTATTGATTTGTAACAATATATGTTTATTCACCCATTGGGTTTTTGACATAGTTTTTTAGAAGAACAAGTAGTATTTTTTTATTAGTTCTTTTTCTATAATAGCTGTGTCATTATTCCTCCTACTACATAGGATGAAAGAGTAAGTACACACGTTGGGAGGAGATTACTTTCTTCACACATATGAACAATATCCTCGGGATAAGGGTAAATCAAGCAGCTAGTAATGCCTCTATGAACTTTGGTCACGCTGTCCACAAGGGACATCAAGCAAATTTAAAACTAAACTCAGGCTACACACAACCAGGGGATGCAAACTTCAGTCCATTGCAGTTCAACAATGCTAACTTAACGAATGATCCTGATGTTGTCGACCAAGCACAAACACAGATTTAGTGTTTTTTTAGTGCCACAAAACTGAGTCCACTGAAAAAGTGTGATTTTACACTTTTTTAGTGGACTTCTGTATCTACTATTCTAAAATCTAGTGTACACATAACTTACATCATTTCTTGGTTCGAACTTCCCTCATTAGTACTTAACATTTCATATAACAGCCTTACTGCTTCTTGCTCATTTGTAGGAAGCCTTTCACAGTTTACATCTGGTAACATCCGAAATAGTCTTGAAATTCTCGGTAGGTGTAGTCTTGCCTTTCTAATTGAATCCTCATCTACTAATAACTCAGGTCCACCTACAGATAATATTTTTCCCTCCCTCATCAAAATGATAATATCTGCCCATGAAGCCGCGAAATCAACATCATGGGTGGAAAGCAATATTGTTTTTCCTAAAAAGTTTAACCCTTGTAGCAACCCAGCCACCTCATCTTGCCCTTCAGGGTCAAGGTATGCCATCGGTTCATCTAAAATCACAATATCAGGTCTCATTGCTAATATCCCTGCAATCGCGACTCTCTTCTTCTGACCATAACTCAAATGATATGGCGCCTTCCCTTTAAATTCTCTCATTCCAACTGAACCTAGAGCTACTTCGCAAACCTCTTCTATTTCCTCTTCTGTTAATCCTAAATTTCGTGGACCAAACTGAACATCCTCCCACACAGTTCCCGAGAATACTTGGTCATCAGGGTCCTGAAACACCAACCCCACTTTCTGACGAATTGTTCGTACTGTTTTTTTATTTAAAGGGATTCCCATAATCGATATAGAGCCTTCTTGAGGAAATTTTAAACCATTTAGATGATGTAGCAGTGTAGACTTTCCAGCTCCATTAGGACCTAATAATGCCACCTTAGACCCTATTGGTATTTGCAGTGATAAACGGTCAACAGCCTTTGTTGTATCCGGATATTCATATACAATTTCTTTAATATCAATAGCATGCACTTCGATTACCCCTCCTCACAAGTTGTTCTATTCTTAACTTATAGTATGATTCAAGAAAAAATAACCTTTACTCCTCTTCCATAATAAAAGTGAGCTTGTCCCAAAGAAAACTACAAAAAAATGTGTTTTTATCTTTTCCACTCTTCCAAAAACATCGAATTTAAAGAATGGAGCCCTACTACGAGTGAGTCACTCGTAATAGGGCGGTATGATATATAATAATTGTAATAGCACTATAGCTTACGTGAACTTTTTCCCAAGTTTCCCTGCATCAACCATTGAAGCTAATACATCAGCAATACAACGCGTACCTAATAATGCTGTTTGATCACTTACATCATATGGTGGAGAAACTTCAACTAATTCCATTCCACAAATACCTTCTCTAGCAACAATATCTAAGAATTCTAGACCTTCTCTTGGTAAAAAGCCTCCTGGTTCAGGCCAACCTGTACCTGGAACAAAACCAGCATCAAAACTATCAATATCCACACTTAAATAGACTGCTTTCGCTCCTCCTTGCCACGCCTTCTCAAGAGCTATTTCAGCAACTTTCTTTACCCCTAATCGCTGAATATCACCAATTGATATTGCTGTTGTGTTAAATTTACGTACATTTTGCACAGCTTCACGTGGTACTTGCCAGCCACCAATACCAACTTGAACAAGATTTTCTGGCGGAGCATTCGGAATATTTGTCGCATGGAACCAAGGAGTCGTATGCATCCGTTCATCCATATCTTTTTCCTGTAAGTCCAAATGGCGATCCATATGAATAATACCTACTTTACCATCAACGTTTTCCGCAATTGCCTTTAGACATGGATATCCAATGGCATGGTCTCCCCCTAACATGACAGGTAAAGTCCCTTGCGCAAATACATGAGAAACTGCTTTATAAATTTGGTCAAAGCTTTTCTCAATATTCGCTATTGTAAAGACATCACCAACATCACACATCTTCAAAGATTCAGCTAAATCGACGCCTTTTTCATAGCTATATGATGTATATAACTTTGAAATTCTTCTCATTGCCTCAGGACCAAACCTAGCACCCGCTCTGTATGTCGTACCAATATCAAAAGGCACACCAATAAATGCCACATCATACTCCCCTACTTTACGTACGTCTTCTAAAAATGGAGTTCGCAAAAAAGTAGGAATACCCGCATATGCAGGACGTGGCTCTCTCGTGAACGTGGAAATTGTACGATCTCCAATCGATGGAGCTGCTTCTAATCCGTACTTAAGGGATCTTTGAAGTATTTTTTGATTTTCTACTTCAGGAATTTTGGCTTCCTTTTCAGCCTGCTCTATTCCAAGTAAGTCTGTATGACGATCACTTTCTAGAGCCTTTTTCTTCCTGAAGCTTAAGCCATGATTATCAAAAAAACCCACTACGTCACCTCCGTTTTGTTTTTCTTAGCTGCTAGTTCAAAGAATTACAAATTACTGCAACTCATCGTATTTATATTCTAAAGAATTCCCTTCATTCCAAATTTCAACAAAATAACCAAGCTTACTAACTATTTTATTTTCACAAAGTAATAGAGAACTTTGACACACATGAATTGTCAGTCTTGAGTACAGCCTCTATACATCATCTAAGTTCTTTACATTTACTTTTTTTCTAACCTTGTTAGATTGAATTAATCGATGTAAATGAATAATTAATATCCCATTTCGATAGGTAGCATCGACCATGTCATCACGTACAGGATATGGCAACTCAATTGACCGTTTAATAGTCCCTTGGGATATCTCTTCTTGAATTAATCGATACCCTTGGTAATCAAAGTGCAGTGTACCTCTTATTTCTAGCGTTCGTTGATAAACATAAATATCTACCTCTTCAAGCTTTAACCCCGGTAAAGATAATGTGCAAATAATTTCATTACCAGATTCATAAATATTCGCTCTCGCACTTCCGTTGTTATCAGATACTAAACCTTTAAATTCTGAAAAAAAATCATTCCCTAAAAAATCAGGTATTGAATCTTTCCAGTTCTTCATCGATCCTGATCTATCCAATCACATCACCCTCTCCAACTGATAATTCATATTTATGAAAATTAGGCAGTTGGAGTGCCTGGTTTATTATTTTTTCCACTCACTTTTTAATATCCCATAAACGACAACATCCTCATATTTTCCTTTAATAAGCTGATACTCTCGTAAATAACCTTCTATTTTAAAGTTATACTTTTTTAGTAATTTTAAAACAGGTTTATTCTTTCTAATCGTATAGGCATGAACCTTGTTTAACTGAAGGACACGAAAGCCATAATCAACAATTGAAGGCAATAATTCAGTAGCATATTTCTTGCCCCAATGCCCACTAAGTATATTTCCACCAATTTCTGCATGATCCGATACTCTGTCCCAGTTTCGAAAACCACACGTACCAATAAACTCTCCTGATTCCTTATGAATAATAGCCCACCTTATCGAATCGGTATTCACGTATGGGTTAGTAATTTGCCTTATAAACTGTTCAGCCTCTTCCACGCTCTTCAAGCCATCACTATTATCAAAACGAATAACACCAGGATCAGAATAGAGGTTATATATATGATATTTATCTATAATCTCTATATTTCTAACAATGAGATTTTTCGTTTCAAATTGAATAGAACTTGGTTTATCAAACATTGGTTCTAGCACATCCTTACATATTCAAATATTTTAAAAAAGGGTGGCACTTATAATAAAGGCCACCCATCGAATAATCCTTACCAATATGGGTATGGCATAAATGCCATTGATGCAATTGCCCCTAGACCAACTCCAAATAATGCACCTGCGCCAAAGCCCCAAAGAAACATTCCTGGTCCACCTGGTCCTGCCGGTGGTGGAGCAGCTCCATCTAACGGTCGAAGATATACCTGTTCATAATCCACTCTTTCAATGATTCCTCTATGAACATTGCCATGAATATCTCTAATCTCTACCGCTCTACCTATACTTTTGTTACATAAATCATAATAATGACTTACAGACATTGGTCATCCTCCTCAAATGCGTTATTAGTAATTAAAAAACGAAAGTAAACTCTCTTATGACAGTCAGATCGCCCCTTTCGTTATTCCTTATTAGCATATTGTGTTAGGTGTAATTTGGTTGGACATTTGTAATGCATCTCTAATTTTTTTAATAAATAGGCCTACTGATACTGAGTTTCTGGTTACTTAGCCGTTTCTTTATTTTGTAGCTACCATACTCTGTAATAATTAGACTCTTTTCTAGAATGTTACTAATTAGAGTTGATGAGATTATTTGTTAAGAAAATATGAATTATGGGAGGATACTATGTTTCCACCAAGAGTAAGACAGCAAGGACCGTTTAATGGTAATAGTGGAATGGGATTTAATCCCATGGGTTTTAATCCGTTCGAGCATCATAATCAATATATTCAAGAAGATAATCCATTTCGTAGAGACTTTTTCATGCCACAACAGCCACCTCAATCACAGCAAATACAAGGTCAAGGACAAATGCCTCAATCACAGCATTTTCAGGGGCAAGGACAAAATCCCCAAGTTCAACCATTCCAAGGACAAGGGCAGATGCCTCAAGGATTAAATTCACTTTTCCGAGATCAAAATGGAAATGTCGATTTAATGAAAATCGGAAACAACGTACAAAATGTAATGGGCGTTGTGAACCAAGTTGGACCAATAATGAAAATGTTTAATGGTTTTTTCAGATAATTTAAGAATCTCTCTTGTGAAGCAATAATGGCTTCGCACATTACTTTAAGGGGACTGAAAAAGTGAAAACCACACTTTTTCAGTCCCCTCTTTTAACACAAGAGGTTTTTTTCATTTACATAATTTCGATATTAATAAGTAGAACGAATACTTGGTTTGTCCCTTCTATATAAATAATCTCAGTGTAGTATTCGTCTTTGAAAGGAGGGATTCACGTGCATGTGGCGGATGGGGTACTTAGCGTAACTGTTGCAGCAGCCACAACTATTGGAGCATTCGGATTATTAGCTTATTCTCTTAAAGGGATTAAAGAGGATGAAATTCCAAAAATCAGCTTACTTACAGGCGCTTTTTTTGTATCCTCATTAATTAATATTCCTGTTGGTCCTACATCCATTCACCCTCTACTTAGTGGTTTTCTCGGCTTAACATTAGGAAGAAGAGCACCTATCGGAATTTTTATCGGCCTACTTTTACAAGCTACTCTATTCCAACACGGAGGCTTAAGTACACTGGGGGCAAATACATTATTAATGTCCTTACCTGCGTATTTAGCTTTTGGGCTTGTTCAACTGTTTAAACAACTTCCTTATTTTATGAAAGGGTTTCTTGCTGGCTTTATCGGTGTATTAGTTGGAGTTTTCCTCTTGATTACATTACTTCTCTTTTCGGACCAACGCTATAACGATGGCATGTTTTCCGTCGTTAATATTGTATTTGTTTCCTATTTCCCACTTGCACTTCTCGAAGCAATTCTAACGGGTTTTTCAGTTAAATACTTATATTCCATACGACCAGCCTTCTTCGATCAGATGAAGTCATGAATAGGGGTTGATTCAAACAAATGTTACTAAAAAAAAGACTCCTTATTAGTTTGTTTACCTGTACTTTAATACTATCTTTCTTCATTGTAGATCTTGCTCATGCCCACCGGATGCTCGTTGAAGTCAAGGAAGATTCTATACATGTTCGGTACGATGATGGTACAAATGCAGAACTAGCGGTTGTCTCTGGTTACGATGAGGAGCATAATTTACTTTTTGAAGGAACAGTTAATGAAGATGGTTACTATGAACTAGAACCTAGATTAGATATAGCTAGAATTACAGCCGACGATGGTATAGGACACCGAGCATCATGGTCTAACGAACAAGAGCAAAACACAGAAAGTAACTTAGACCAAATCCCCCTCTTAATTAGAGCCCTTCTTGGAATCTCTATTTTGGTATTTATCGCTAGTTTCTTTTTCTATCGCAGAAAGTAACACTTATATATCTTATTAAAAAGGAGAGCTATTCTAATGAAAAAATTTATACTTACGTTACTATTTTCATTCCTATTGCTAGGTGTGTTTATCCCTACTGCAACAGCACATGAGCTTTTTATTGAGGTTAAGGAAGATTACAACTCTGATGAAATACAGGTTGATGTACTTTGGGGGCACTTACGAGACTTCTTAGATAACGCAAACCATGAAAACTATGAATTATTCGTACGTTATCCTAGCGGGGAAGTAGAACAATTACCTTTAGAAAGTATAGGAGTTCAAGCAAGAGCCTATCTTACACCTGTTGAAGAGGGTGAATATATTTTCTGGGCTGAACGAAAACCTAGTCTTTATTCCCCAAGTGAAGACGTCACAATTCTAAGTAAACAAATGGCAAAAAATGTATACCAAGTAGGCACAGGTAGTCAACCCGACTCTGAGCCAATTCACATGCTATTAGAAGTTATTCCAACTAATGGTTTAACCACTTTCTCTACAGGTACTTTTAGCGGAACTGTATTATATGAAGGAGCTGCCTCTCCTACTACTCTAATTAGCGCCTATGGTCCTAATGGTGAAATATTAGAAACTGAAACAAACGAGGATGGAACATTTGAACTACCATTTGACTCAGTTGGCGACTGGCTTGTAAAGGCTAATGTTCAAACAGACGAGGAAGGTCAACTAGACGGGGAAGATTATCAACAAATTAGTCGTACATCCACACTCATTATTAACACAACAACTGACGAAGAGGTAAGTGAAGCCATTACACCTAAAGCTGACACGTCTTCAGAAACGACTACGACTACAGAAACTTCAACAAGCATCTTAACATTCATTATCGGCTTTCTATTGGGAGCATCGGTTATCTTTTTAGCGGCAAGGAAAAAACGCTAGAAAAAAACGGAGGAACGTCATGCCAAATTATCAAGAGGACATTCAATATGAATTCGAGGGTATCTCCAAGTGGGCACTTGCATGGGAGTCTAGAGCGAAGT